>NZ_SRLV01000143.1:0-13631 GCF_006518205.1 Myxococcus sp. CA005
GGAAAAGGCCCCCGCGGCCCCCCCGCGTTCCCGCAACACGATGCGTGTCAAGGTGCCCAAGGCGCGGCGCTTCGTGGCGCTGGCGGGCAACATCGGCGCGGGCAAGACGACGGCGGCGAAGATGATCAGCCAGGCCTTCGGCTACGAGCTGTTCGACGAGCCCGTTATCGACAACCGCTTCCTGCGTGACTACTACGCGGACATGACGCGGTGGTCCTTCACGCTCCAGCTCGAGTTCCTCATCCGGCGCGTCGAACACCACGAGCTCATCCATTCGTACCGCCGCAGCTGCGTGCAGGACCGCACCCTGTACGAGGACCCGGAAATCTTCGCCAAGTACCTCCATGGCCTGGGGCACCTGACGAACGCGGAGCTGGACCTGTACTACGAGTACTTCCAGCGGCTGTCGCGCCACATCATCCGGCCCGACAAGGTCATCTGCTTCGAGGTCGGCAGCGTGGAGGTGCTCCTCCAGCGCATCCGCACCCGGGGACGCGAGGAGGAGAAGGGCATCCGCCACCAGTTCCTTCGGGGCCTCAACGGCTACTACGCCAGCTTCCCCCTGGTGATACAGGAGAAGTACGGCGTGGACTGCCTCACCATGGACGTGTCGAAGCAGGACATCCGGCGAGGCCGGGGACGTGAGGAGTTCCTCGACCGCGTCTCCACCTTCCTGTCCTGAGCGCCGCGCCCGCGCCTGTCACCTGCGCGGACATTGTCTGGCCCATCGCGTTAGATTCTGGGATATCCACCGGATGAACCGGCGCGGCCCGGCCGCAGGCTCCGTCCGACAACCCAAGGTGCGAGATGACCGACCTGAGCGCGAAGAATCCGAAGGACACGGAGGTGGTGATGACCCAGCTCATCCTGCCTCCGGACGCCAACAACCTGGATGCTGCCTTCGGCGGCAAGGTGATGCAGTGGATTGACATCTGCGGGGCCGTGGCCGCGCAGCGCCACTGCCGGCAGGTCGTGGTCACGGCCTCCATGGATGATTTGCACTTCCACGCCCCCATCAAGGTCGGCTGGGTCGCGCTGCTGCACGGCCGGGTGCTGGCCGCCTTCCGCACCTCCATGGAGGTGGGCGTCACGGTGCACGCGGAGAACCCGCTCACCGGCGAGCGTCACCTCACCACCAGCGCGCTGCTGACCTTCGTGGCCATCGACAAGGACGGCCAGCGCGTGCCGGTGCCGCCCCTTCTGATGGAGACGGACGCGGACCGCATGGCCTTCCAGGAGGCACAGACACGTCGGACGCTGCGTCTGGCCCGGCAGAAGGAGAACCAGTCCTGGTTGAAGGTGATGACGCCCATCGCGGGTGCCTGACGCACGAAGGCCGGGCGACGAGGCATCCGCCCCGGCCCGGCCTTCCCGCCCGCGTCACGGGCGATACCGCGGCGGCGCGGCTCAGGTCGTGAACGACGTGCCGCAGCCGCAGGAGGACTTCGCGTTCGGGTTGTTGAACTTGAAGCCCGAACCGGTGATGGCGGAGACGTAGTCAATCTCCGTGCCCCCGAGGTACTGGCTGCTCATCGGGTCGGAGGCGATCTTCACGCCGTCCTGCTCCCAGACGGTGTCACCGGCCTTGGACTCCTTGACCAGGTTCAAGTCATAGCCCAGGCCGCTGCAGCCAGCGGGCACCACGCGGATGGAGAAGAAGTAGCCCTCGAAGCCTTGGGCCGTGATGACGCTTTTCACCTGCTGGATGGCGGCATCCGTCAGGCGCACGGCCACCGGAGTGGCCTGGGAAGCCGGCGAAGCGGCGGGGGCGGCGGAAGTCGTGGGGGTGCTGTCCATATCCATGTCTCCTCTAGGGGACTTATAACGCCCGGGCCCGGAAAATCCATGGGCCCAGCCCCTGGGTTATATGCATCCGACATGGCTCGGACCTTCCAAACGCTGCTGGCCGGAGTGAAACAGGAGATTCGCGAGGTCTCCGTGGACGACGTGAAGCGGCTGCTGGACGCCCGGGCCTCCGTGCGGCTGCTGGATGTCCGGGAGGCGGACGAATACGCCGGGGGCCGGCTGCCAGGGGCCCTCCACATTCCAAGGGGTTACCTGGAGCTGCGCATCGAAAGCCAGGTCCAGCGTGACGAGGAGCTGGTCGTCTACTGCGCCGGGGGCACCCGCTCCGCCCTGGCCGCCAAGACACTGAAGGAGCTGGGGTACGAGCGGGTGGCCTCCCTGGCCGGCGGCTACAACCGGTGGAGTGACGCCGCCCTGCCAGTGGAGAAGCCCTTCGTCCTCACCGCCGAGCAGAAGGAGCGCTACCGCCGCCACCTGAGCCTCCCCGAGGTAGGCGAGGCGGGCCAGGCCAAGCTGCTTCAAGCCCGCGTCCTGCTGCTGGGGGCCGGCGGGCTGGGCTCGCCGGCGGCGCTGTACCTCGCGGCCGCGGGCGTCGGAACGCTAGGCATCGTCGACTCGGACGTGGTCGACCTGAGCAACCTCCAGCGGCAGGTCATCCACACGCGCGAGCGTCAGGGCCAGCCCAAGGTAGCCAGCGCCCGAGCCGCGATTGAAGCGCTCAATCCGGACGTCAAGGTGGTGGGCTTCGAGGAGCGCCTCACCTCGCACAACGTGTTGACGATTCTGGAGGGCTTCGACCTGGTGCTGGACGGAGGGGACAACTTCCCCACGAGGTACCTGCTCAATGACGCATGCGTCATGCTCGGCAAGCCCAACGTCCACGGCTCCATCTTCCGCTTCGAGGGCCAGGTGACGTCCTTCGTCCCCGGCCAGGGCCCCTGCTACCGCTGCCTCTACCCCGCCCCGCCCCCGCCCGAGCTGGCGCCCTCGTGTGCGGAGGCAGGCGTCCTGGGCGTGCTGCCCGGACTCATCGGTCTGCTCCAGGCCACCGAGGCGCTCAAGCTCATCCTCGGCCAGGGTGCCCCCCTGGTGGGGCGGCTCCTCACCTTCGACGCGCTGGGTACCCGCTTCCAGGAGCTCAAGCTGCGTCGGGACACGCAGTGCCCCGTGTGCGCGCCGGGCGCGACGGTGGAGCTCATCGACTACGAGCGCTTCTGCGCCGCCCCCACGCCCGCCTGAGGACGTCACGCCATGCCCATTCCCGAGATTGCCCCCGCCCGCCTCGCCGAGCTGCTCGCCGGCCCCGCGGAGTCCCGCCCCGCGCTGCTCGACGTGCGTTTTCCCACGGAGAATGCGTGGGTCGCCCTGCCGGACTCGCTACTGATTCCCCTGCCTGAGTTGGAAGAGCGCGCGGAGGAACTGGAAGCCCTGCGCGGCCGGCCCGTGGTGGTCTACTGCCACCATGGCGTGCGCAGCCTGGACGGCGCGGCCTACCTGATGTCGCTGGGCATCGACGCGGTGTCGCTGCGAGGCGGCATCGACCTGTACTCCCTGCAGGTGGACCCCAGCCTGCCCCGCTACTGACGGGGCGGCACGCCGCTAGCCCACGAAGGCGGACAAGTCTTCGGTCTGCTTGTTGATGAGGCCGGGCTTGATCTCGACCTCGAACATGAAGGGCTCCTTCAGGGGCCCGCCCTGCAGCTCCAGCTTGTGGCGGCCCTCCATGAGGTCGAGCTTCATGCCCTTGTTGCCCAGGTAGGTGCCCTGGTCCTGGCCATTGCGCTTCACGGAGATGCCGCGCAGACCGTCCGGCTTCAGCGTCAGCTGGAGCTGGCCCCGGCGGAACTCGTAGGTGAAGGACTTGGCCTGACCGGGCTCACCGAAGGCGAGCGTGTCGACCTCCTCCTTGTAGATGCCCTGCTGCTCATTCACCAGGATGAGCGTGTCCTGGAGATGGACGCCCGTCGCATTGACGAGGGGTGTCTCCCCCAGCTCCGTCACCGGCTGCGGACTGCCGCAGCGTTCGGTGTGGCGCACCGAGACCTTCACCTTCTCGTTGGTGTTGACCGACAGCGTCACCGACTGCCCGTCGGAGGCGCGGCTGTTGAGCACCGAGAGGATGGGCTTGTGGAACACCACCCCCACGGCCACCAGCCCCACGATGAACCCGACGGTGGCGATGTTGCGCTTGGCCACACCCGCGCGAGCGCTCCGCGCGGACTTCTCCAGCGCCCGGTCCACCTCGGCGTCCTCGGCGCGCGAACGCGACAGGGCCACGCTCGACGTCCTCGAACGCGGCGGGGGCGACGGCATCTCCGCGCGGCTCGACGTGCGGCGGCGCGGAGGGGCCTCGGAGGGGTGGATGCCGGAATGCATCCCAGTCCGGCGGCGAGGAGGCGGCGCGGGCTCCGGCGGCGGAAGCATGGTCCGCTCGTCGTCCAGCTCCTCGTCCTCCATCCGGGTGCGCTCATCGACCGCCGCCATGCTCGCGCGCGAGCGGGACGGAGGCGGCCCCGGGTCCTCCACGATTTGGGCGGCGCGCGTGGCGGAGCGGCGAGGCGGGGGCGGCTCGCCCATGCCGGTCCGGCTCAGGTCCGAACGGGAGCTCGTCCGTGCAATCTGCGTGGAGTTGGGGTTGGACGGACGGCGCAGCTCCGCGGACGTCCTGCTCCGGCGCGGCGGCGGGGCCTCCTCGATTCCGGACGGCGCATCCCACTCCCCCTGTTCGTCGGGCTCCACCGCGGGCACCGCGGCCGAGGTGCGCCGGGGCCCCATGGACGTGCGGGAAGACGAGCCGCGCTGGCGAACCGAGGCCTCGCCCGGAGGCGCCTCCCAGTTCATGTCCGCGGCGGCGGAGGTGCGGCTGCGGCCACGCTCCTGCGGCGGCGGCGTGGGCGGCATGGGCGTGCCGGAGTTCGCGGAGTCCTCGCCCACGGGAACCACCTGGCCCTGGGCCTTCTCCTCGGCCAGACGGTCGGCGAAGAGCGTCTCCATCAGCTCGGAGATCTGCACCGAGCCGGCCACCCAGCGCTGCCCGACGAGAATCTCCTCGAGCGCCATCTGGAACTGGCGCGCGTCCCGGTAGCGGTCGTCCGAGTTCTTCGCGATGGCCCGCATCACCACCGGGTCCATCTCCTCCGGAACGTCCGCCACCTGAGAGGGCGCGGCGATGGCGCACTCCATGGCGGCCTGCAGCGTGGCCAACTCCGAGTCGCGCTTCAACGGACGCACGCCCGTGAGCAGTTCGTAGAGCACCAGGCCGATGGCGAAGATGTCCGCGCGCCCGTCCAGCGGCTTGCCGGCGGCCTGCTCCGGCGCCATGTACGCGAACTTGCCCTTGATGGCGCCCGACTTCGTGAGCGACGCCTGATCCGCGGCCTTGGCGATGCCGAAGTCCACCAGCTTCACCGAGCCGTCGAAGCTGATCAGGATGTTCTGCGGCGAGATGTCGCGGTGCACCACGCGCAGGGGCCGGCCGGCGTCATCCGTGCGGCTGTGGGCGTAGTGCAGGCCCTCGCAAGCGGCGGCGACGATGCGAATGGCCAGCGGCCGCGCCACCCACTGCCCCGTGCTGGCGGCCTTGCGCATCACCCGGCCCAGGTCCTCGCCGTGGATGAACTCCATGGCGATGTAATAGGTGCCGTTGGCCTCGCCGAACTCGTAGACCTGGGCGATGTTCGGATGATTGAAGCGCGCGGCAATCAGCGCCTCGTTCCGGAACATCTCCACGAACTCACGGTCCTCCGCGAGGTGCGGGAGGATGCGCTTCACCACGAGGTTCTTGTGGAACCCCTCGATGCCCGTCTGGCGCGCCAGCCAGACCTCGGCCATGCCGCCCGTGGCGAGCTTCTTAAGAAGCTGATATTTCCCGAATGATTGAGGGTTCATCCCGGGACATTGCCGGCGGGGAGCAGGCTCAGGTGGAATGCAGCAGGGCAGCGCATCTTAGAGGACAGCCACTTCAGAGGCAAAGGCACCCCGGATTCAAATCCGGATGGGCACTGATCGCCAGCCTCCTCATTGCAACTACCACGGTTGCGGCTCCAGCGAACGATCAGATTCGTGTCGAACGCCGTGGGGACGTTCTGGAGCTCCGCTGGTCCGACGCGGAGGAGCGCCTCCAGGGGACCATCCACCCCGCCATGCCAACAGAGGGAGAGCCCATCTCCGTGTCGTTGCATGTAGGCAACTTCGAGGGTCCCGAATTCGACGGCCCCCTCACCGTCACCTTCCACCCCACCGGGTCGCCTTCCCAGCAGACGAAGACGCTGACGCGGGACGGGGTCAACTGGCACACCCAGTTCACTCCGGACGAGCCCGGCCCCTGGGACCTGGAGGTGCGGTACCGAGGGACCCACCTGAAGGTGATCACCGCGCGCTTCTCCGTGGCCAGCTCGCCCCTGCCCCGCGGCATGGGCTGGGGGTTGATTCTGGTGGGTGCCGGCACGGCGCTGGCCCTGGGCCTGCGCAACGTCCTGCGGCGCGTGAAGTCATCCGGAGCCACCCCTGGGGCAACGGAGACTCCGCCCCCACCGGCGGCGCCCTCCACGCCGGAAGCGGGCAGCGTCCCCATCCCACCGGCCGATCCTCCGTCCGGGCAGTAACTCCTTCCAACCGACGGGCATTCGTACAGGGTCGCCTGCCGCGACATTGGGAACTTCCGTTCCCTGTCACGGCAACGTGACGACCAAGTCACTGGCTTTCTGCGCCATCGGGCCCGCGTTTCGTCCGGAACCGAACCTCCCCCAGCCCTCCGCGTCCGCTCATCGAACGGGCACCCGTGTTGCACTGGACGCGCTCCGGTGGCGGTCGGGGAGGCGTGGACATGGGTGGGTGGCGGGTGAATGAGCGGACGAGGCGGAACCTGCTCGTCGCAATCTTGATGGGCATGCCGGCGTGGGCTGTCGCCAAGACACCCGGCCCACGGACGGAGGCAGTTGCCGAGCCCGTGGAGGATGCCCCTCTGTCAGGTGGCGTGGTGGATGACGTTGAGCCTCCCGAGCCCTTGCTGCCGGAGGAGGACGACGCCTCGCAGGCGCAGCTCGAGGGCGCCATGGCCCAGTCCCTGCCGCCTCCGTCGCAGCCTGCGCCCGGCGCGCAGCCGCCTTCCGTGAGTCCCCTCCCCGGAGCGGATGACGGGGCGACGGCAGAGCAGGACGCGAACAAGCGCAAGCAAAAGCAACGGCCCGGTCAGGCGCAGGACGACTCGCTGGGCGAGAATCCGGACGCGATTGACGACAAGCCCAAGGGCGAGGTGCAGACCATCCGCGTCATCGGACGCGTGTCCGCACGGGCCCGCGCTGACGAGCGCAACCAGTACCAGCGCCGCCTCTCCATCGCGGACGCACGCGTGGGTGTGAGCACGTCACTGCCCAACCTGGAAGCCGAAGTGACGGCGGACCTGGCGGACTCGCAAATGCTCAAGGACGCCTTCGTGCGTCTGGCGGATGACCGCAAGCGATTCCGCCTCTACGGCGGCCAGTTCAAGACGCCCTTCCTCCAGCGCTCGCTGGAGTCGTCGTGGGACCTGCCCATCCAGACCCGCGGACTGGTGGAGGAGTACATCACGGAGACCCATCAAATGGGTGGCCGCCGCATGGGGCTGATGGGCGAAGTCCGGCTGAAGCAGCTCTGGGGGCTCAAGATCTCCGCGGGCTTCTTCCAGGGGGCCATCGACGAGGCGGGCGCGCGGTTGAAGGAGGACGCCGCCGCGCGCGTGAGCTTGCGGCCCTTCAACTTCAAGCCGCTCACCGTGGGAGTCAGCACCTACGTCTCCGAAGCAATGGACCTGGCGCGCAAGCACGCGGTGGCCGCGGACGCGGAGCTGAAGCTGGCGGGCTTCGTCTTCACCGGCGAGGCCATTTCCGGGCGGCTGCCCCTGGGGCCCTTCACGGCGCAGATGCTGCTGGCCCAGTACCTCATCCACGTGGGCAACGAATGGGCCATCCAGCCCGTCGCGGGCGTGGAGGCCTTGCAGCTTCGCGGCGACACGGTGCGGGGGGACGGACATTCACTGGTGGGCGGCTTCAACGTGCTGCTCGGCACTCGCTTCCGGGCCCTATTCCAGACGGAGCGCGCGCTGCGCCCCGGCGATGAATTCCCTGGGCTGCAGCATTCCATCGAACTCGGCGCACGCTTCTGAGCACGGAGACCCCAACGATGCTGTCGTTCGCGGAAGGTGAAGTCACCAAGCTCCGGCGGGAATTCAAGCTGGTGCTGGAAGAGAAGACGGCCGCGGCCCTGGGCACGCGCCTGTCGCTGGAGCTGGAGGGGCACCTGCCGTCGCCCACGCGCATCGTGTCCGTGTACTTCGACCGGCCCGGTGGCCCGCTGGCGGCGCGGGCCCTGCTCACTCCGGAAGACTGTCTCAAGGTTCGGACGAAGGAGTACTCACCGGACCGGGGCGCGGACGGCGAGGCGCGGGTGGTGCTGGAGGTGAAACGAGAGCGCCACGGCCTCACGCAGAAGCGCCGCGTCTGGGTGCCGCGCTCGGACCTGGGCCGCGTGCTGCGCGGCGGGGCCAGCCTGCTGCCGCTCATCGCCGGAGGCAGCCTCAGCCCAGTGCTGGCCGTGACGTACACGCGCCACGTGTACCAGTCGTCGCAGGCGTGGCGGGCGACGGTGGATCAGGACATTCGCTACCACCGGATTGCGCCGGAGCAGGCGCTGTCCCAACTTGCGTTGTCGGTGGAGCGGCTGGAGCCGGCGCAGTGGGTGGAGCCACGAGTGGTGGTGGAGGTGAAGCATCTCGGGCACGAGCTGCCCGAGTGGCTGGCGTCGCTCAATCCGGGCGGCGCGCCGGCCTACAGCAAGTTCGCAGAGGGAATGGCGAAGGTCCACGCTTTCGCCGCGGATGGCGTCGCAGGGGGATAGGGCACAGTGTTCATCGACTTCGAGGGAATTGACGGAAGCGGCAAGACGACGCTCTCCAACCTGCTGGCCGCGAAGCTGAAGCGGCTGGGCTACCGGGTGGCGCATGCGCGGGAGGGCGGCGAGCTGCAGGCGCCCGCGGCGCGGCGCATCCGGGAGCTGACGCGAGACTCCCGGCTGCTGGAGATGTCTCCACGCACGGAGTTCTTCCTCAACCTGGCGCGGGACGCCCAACAACTGGATGAAGTGGTGGCGCCCGCGCTGTCCCGGGGCGAGGTGTGCATCACCGACCGCTACCTGTACTCACAACTGGCGCTCAGCGGTGGAGGCCGCGGGCTGCCCATGGACGAGCTGCGACCCGCGTGCGAGCTGGCCTCGCAGGGCCTGTGGCCGGACCTGGTCATCCTGGTGGACGTGGATCCGGACCTCGCCCGGCTGCGCAAGCGCCTGGGCAAGCTCCAAAGCAAGCGCGTCAGTGATGGGGACAGCCGGAAGGGACTGGTGGGCGCGGGCCTGGCGGTGCGCGTGCGCGAGTCCTTCCTGGAGATGGCGCGGAAGGATCCGCAGCGGTGGATCATCCTGGAGAACAACGACGTCCCTCTGCGCGTGTTGGAGCAGCGGCTGGTGGACGCCGTCGTCGCCCGGCTGGAGGGGCGCGAGCAGCAGGTGCAGCGCATCGTCCCGGCGCCGGCCCGGCCACGGAATGCCAGCCCCACCACGCTCGAGAACCTGGAAGAGCGATTCTTCCAGACGCTGGACACCGTGGAGCAGCGCGAACCGGCGCTCGCGGTGTGGATGTTGAGCGGAATCCCGGGCCTGGCCGCGCACCAGAAGCGCCTGGCCTTCGCGGAGCGCTTCCCGGGCCTCACCGCGCGCGGCATGGCGGGCCTGGCTGACGTACCGGCCATGGGCCTGCGCGAGGTGCTGGCGGACCTGGCGCCCGCGGAGGTGGCCTTCAGCCTCACGGGCCGCATGGACTCGCGCGCGGCCATGTTGCGGCAGCGGCTGTACGCGCAGGCCCCCACGGAGGTGCTGGCGAGCCTCAAGAACGATGGCTCGACCCCGGCGTGGGCCCTGCGCGAGCGCGCCATGCGGGACGGGCGGCTGGCGGACGTGCTCGCGGGGCTCGCCGGCCAGGACTGCGAGGAGTCCTGGTTGGTGCGCGAGGCGGGCATGCAGCGCAAGCTGTTCTCGGAGGTGGCGAGCAGCCTCACCAGTGTCCCGGGGGCGCGGGCGGATGCGCTGCGCGAAGTCCTGCTGCCGCATGACCGGCTGGCGGTGCTGCGCAGCACCCTGGGCCTGGACACACCGGTGGCCCGAGGCCTGCGAGAGGCCCTGGCGGGCAAGGCGCTGAAGCTGGTGCTCCGCTCGCTGACGGGCCTGGACACCGAGGAAGCCTGGACGCTGCGCGAGCGCGGCGCGCCGCAAACGAAGGAGGCGCTGGATTCGGTGGACGGCATGGATGGCACGCGGGCCTGGAAGCTGCGTGTGGACCATCTGGGCCGGTGGCCCACCACCGCGCTGTCCTCCTTGAAGGGACTGCCCATGGGGCCGCACGCGCAGGCGCTCATCGAGCGTGTGCTGGCGGAACAGCCAGACCGGCTGCCGGTGCTGCGCAACGCCTACGCCGTAGCGGCGACCGCACGGGCGCTCGCGCAGCAGCCCGCGCGCACGGTCCGCGTGGGCACCTCTCCCCGAATGGAAGCCTAGGTCACCGCCATGGACGCATCATTCTCAGCCCTGTTCGAGGGCGCGAAAGCGGAGCTCAGCGCGCTGTCCGTCACCGCGATTCTGCCGCGGATGCTGGCCGCGGCGCTCATTGGCACCCTGCTGTCGCTGCGGCCCTGGCGCCTGCTCATGAAGCGGGCGCTGCCCAAGGTGGACATGATTCAGGCGCAGGTGCTGCTGTGCGCGGCGGCGGCGGTCATCACCGCCGTCATCGGTGACAGCCTGGCGAAGGCCTTCGGGCTGGTGGGCCTGGGCGGCTTCGTTCGGTTCCGCTCGGGACTCAAGGACCCGCGTGACGCGGCCATCCTCTTCCTGATGATTGGCCTGGGCATGGCGTGCGGCCACGGCAGCCTGGGGCTTGCCTCCGTCGGGACGGTGTTCGTGATGGTCCTGCTCTTCGTGCTGGATTGCTTCAACCGCGAAGAGGCGCACGCCACTGCGAAGCAGCGGCTGGTGCTGTCGGCGCAGTCGGATGACCTGGTGGGCGCGGAGGCCACGCTGCGCCGGGTCCTGGGTGAGCGGAACGTCATGGTGAAGAGCTGCGCGCTCGACTTCGACGGGCGGCGGCTGGAGTTGGAAGTCGAGGAGCCGGAGCCGGGCTCCCTCGCCGCGGCGCTGGGCCGCACGGAGGGAGCGGCCCTGCGAGGCTTGCGGTGGACGGCGGTGAATTCGAGAAGCGCACGGGAGGAGCGGATATGAGGCGCAGCTGGGTGGCCGTGTTCGCGGCGGGGTGGTTGGTGGCGTGTGGCGGCAACAGCCTGCCCGCGGGAGATTCACAGGACCCGACACCCGGCGGCGGACTGCCGGGAGAGCCGGTGCAGCCGGGAGGACCAGATGATCAGGGCAACGGAGAGGAGCCCACCGGGTCGCAGTCGCTGTGGCCGCTGACCGCGGGCAGCACCTGGACCTACGACATCCAGGACCCCGTCGAGGGCAACTTCCAGAAGCAGGTGACGGTGGTGGGCCCCGGCGAAGTCCCTGACCAGCCGGGCATCAACGCCGTCCAGGTGCACAGCCGCCAGGACCGCGTGCGCAACGGCACCCTCTATGAGGAGTATTCGTGGCAGGTGGAGCTCACCAACGGGCTCGTCGTGCGTCTGCGCGAGGACGACTACCGCAATGGCCAGCAGGTCCGCTCCACCACCTGGTCTCCCGCCACGGTGAAGTCCGTGGCGAGCGTTCCGGACGCCCTGCCCTGGACGTACAAGAGCGACGTGCTCGAGCACATCACCCTGGGCGACGGCTCGAAGGACCAGAAGGACCCGACGTACATCTGGAAGGTGCTCGAATCCGGCGTGACGGTGACGACGCGAGCTGGAACCTTCACCAACGCGGTCAAGATTCAGCGCGACAAGGTCAACAACAACGGCGAGGTGAAGCCAGACAAGACGCGCTTCTACTGGCTCGTCCCGGGCATCGGAAAGGTGCGTGAGGAAGGCGAACGCACCGAGGACCTGGCGGCCTACGACATCAAGCCTTGATGCCTGACCGGAGAGGTGGCGGATACACGGGGCCCTGCCCCACCGTCTCCTACTCCGAGAGGGGGCAGGATGAAGGTCAGCGGTTGAACGGTTGCGCCTCTATCCCGAACTTGTTCGGGAGGAGGCCGCATGCACCGGAAGACCCCCTTTCACCTTGCCCCCTGGGCGGCCGCACTGATGCTGCTGGCCAGCACCGCGAGTGCGGGGACGCTGTATCGAGACCCTTATCTGCAGAAGGTGGGACCGGACACGGCGACGATCGCCTTCCGGCTCGCCGCCAACTGCCAGGCGGAGGTGCGCTACGGCGAAGGAGCAGCCAACCAGTCGGCTGTCTCCCAGGACGGCGGGAAGTTGCACGCGGTGGTGTTGACCGGGCTGAAGCCAGGCACCGAGTACACGTACGAGGTGTCGGCCTGTGGCCTGCGCACGCAGCTCAATCGATTCCGCACCGCGCCGGTGCCGGGGACCCGCAGCGTGCACTTCGTGGCGGTGGGCGACTTTGGCACGGGCGGCTCGAACCAGAAGAAGGTCGCCGCGGCCATGGTCAAGCGGCAGGCGGGGCTGTTCGTCGCGCTGGGGGACAACGCCTACGCCGGTGGCACCGAGGCGGAAATCCAGAACAACCTCTTCGTGCCCATGGAGGCCCTGCTGGCCCAGGTGCCGTTCTTCGCGGCGCTCGGCAACCATGAGTACGTGACGAACCAGGGGCAGCCCTACCTGGACAACCTCTACCTGCCCACCAACAACCCCGAGGGCACGGAGCGCTACTACTCGTTCGACTGGGGCCACGTGCACTTCGTGGCGCTCGACTCCAACTGCGCCGTGGGACTGGCGTCGGCGGACCGTTGCACGCGGGATGCGCAGAAGGCGTGGCTGGAGCGGGACCTCGCGGGGTCGACGCAGCCGTGGAAGATTGTCTTCTTCCACCACCCGCCCTGGTCCAGTGGCGAGCACGGCTCGCAGCTCGCCATGCGCCGCCACTTCGGCCCCATCATGGAGAAGTACGGCGTGGACCTGGTGCTCACCGGGCACGACCACAACTACGAGCGCAGCAAACCCATGAAGGGTGACGCCGTCGCCGGGTCCGGCGAAAAGGGCATCCCCTACCTCGTGGTGGGCGGCGGCGGCGCGACGCTGAGGAAGCTCCCCGGCAGCAAGCCGGACTGGAGCGTCATCCGCGACAACCAGGCCTATGGCTTCCTCGACGTGACAGTGGTCGACGGCACGCTCACCGCGCAGTTGCTCGGGGTGAACGGAGACCCCGTGGACCGCTTCACGCTGCAGAAGGAGCTGCCTCCGCAGGAGCAGCTTCCCGAGGGTGCGATGACGCTCGTCGTGGAGGGCGAGCGGGGCGTGGCCCCCCACCGCGCCTTCTTCCGGGCCACGCCGTCCCTCGAGGCCGCCACGGTGACCTGGGATTTCGGCGACGGCGGCACGGCCGAGGGCGAGGCCGCCGAGCACGTCTTCGCCATTCCCGGGCAGTACACGGTGACGGCCACCGCCACCCAGGGCACGGTGAAGCAGACGGCCACCGCCCTGGTCCAGGTGGCGGAGACTCCCGGTGAGGAGCCCCAGACGCCGGATGACGGCACGACGGACCCGGGCTCACCGGAGCCCCGCCCTGGGCTTCCGGACTCTCCCGGCCCCCCGGATGACGGCATGAGCAGCTCGAACGGTGGCTGCACCGCGGGCCCCACCGCCACCCTCCTCCCGGCGGCCCTGGCCCTGCTGGCCGCGGGTCTGCTC
>NZ_SRLV01000144.1:0-12606 GCF_006518205.1 Myxococcus sp. CA005
ATGTTCGCCCTCCCCTCCCCCGTCCTCGTCGTCGCCGCCATCGTCCTCTTCCCCGTCGTCCTCGCCGGCAGCATGCTGCTGGACGCCTTCGAGACGGAGCTGGAGGAGCGCCCGGCGCAGTGACGCGGCCGGCGGTGTAGGCTCCCGCTGGCGCATGCTGGAAACAACGGAAGGCTCCATCGTCCGCGCCACCCTGCGGGCCCTCGTGGAGCCCCGACGGCTGCTGCCCATCCTCGTCATCTCCGTCGCGCTGATTACCGCGCAGGTGCGCTTCAGCCACGCCCCCCTCTGGGCCGCGTTCGGGCTGGGCCTCTTGATGTGCCTGCTCTTCATCGCGGTGGCCCCAGTCTCCTACCGCGTCCTCTTCCCGGAGGGCCTGGACCTCAGCCATGGCGGCATCCGGCTCCTGCTCTACGCCACCGTGGGCAGCGGCGTGGTGCTCACCTCCGGCTTCGTGCTGCCGAAGCTCCTGGGCATGGGCCCCACCTTCCTCACGCAGCCCACCAACCTCGCGGTGTGCGGCGCGCTCTTCCTCGTGGGGGGCTGGGGCCTGGGCCGTGACATCGGCTTCGAGGAGAGCCTCACCCGCGAGCGCGCCCGCGCCGCCCGCTTCGCGCTGGAGGCCGAGCAGGCCCAGCTCCTCGCGCTGCGCAGCCACCTGGACCCGCACTTCCTCTTCAACACGCTCAACGCCATCGCGGAGTGGTGCCGTGAGGACGGCGCCGTCGCGGAGACCGCCGTGCTGCGGCTGTCCACCATGCTCCGCTCCGTGCTCGCGGGCGTGCGCAGCGCCACCTGGCCCCTGGCCCAGGAGCTGGAGCTCATCCGCACGCTCTTCGACCTGCACCTGCTCCGCGACCCGGACCTCTTCCAACTCACGCTGAACATCCCCGCCGGCATGGAGGAGATTCCCGTCCCGCCGCTCGTGCTGCTCCCCCTGGCGGAGAACGCGGTGAAGCATGGCCCCGCCGCCGGCCACCGCGGCCCCCTGTCCCTGGACGTCACCGCGCGGGGACACGAGGTGGAGGTCGCCATCGAGAACCCGGGCCCCTCCCGGGGGCCGCGCGAGGGCAGCGCGGGCCTGCCCACCGTGGAGCGCCGCCTCGCCCTGGCCTACGGCGGCGCCGCCCGCCTCGTGCTCGACGGCGGCGAGGCGCGCACCCGTGTCACCGTCACCCTGCCCCGCGCGGGCCCCCAACCTGGAGTCCTCACCTGAGCGCCCCACTTCGCGTCCTCATCGCCGATGACGAACTGCTCGCCCGAAAGCGCCTGACGCGGCTGCTCGCGGCGCTCCCGGACACGGAGGTCTGCGGCGAGGCCTCGGACGCGGATGGCGTCCTTTCCGCCGTGCGCGCGGGCGGCGTGGACGTGGTGCTGCTGGACATCCACATGCCCGGCCTCAGCGGCCTGGATGCCCTGGCCCTGCTGCCGGAAGGCGGCCCGCGCGTCATCCTCTGCACCGCCCACGCCGAGCACGCCGTGCAGGCCTTCGAACATGGCGCGGTGGACTACGTGCTCAAGCCCGTGGAGCCCGCGCGCCTTCAGAAGGCCCTGGAGCGGGCACGCGCACGCGGTCCGGCCACATCACCCACGAGCACGGTCAGCACCCCACCGAAGCCACCTGGCTCGCCCGTCCGCGGCCTGGGCCGCCTGCCCATTCCCACGCGGCAGGGCATCGTCCTGGTGGATCCCGAAGCCATCTCCCACGCGTCGCTGGAGGACGAGCTGGTGACCGTGTTCACCACGCAGGGAGACTTCCTTACCGACTTCACCCTCAACGAGCTGGTGGAGAAGCTGCCGTCCGAGCACTTCCACCGCGTCCACCGCCGCGCGCTGCTCAACCTCACGCACGTGGCGCGACTGGAGCCGCTGGACACAGGTGGCTACCTGGCGCGCACGCTGCGAGGCCACGCGGTGGAGGTGAGCCGTCAGTCCGCGCGCGAGCTGCGGCGCATGTTGGGCCTGCGTCGCGGCGTCGAGGAAGAGGGCTGAAGAAAGACAAAGGCCCGCGCTCCGGTGCATCCGCGCGGGCCCGACTGCGGGTGACGACCTACTTCACGCGCACTTCGACGCTGACGACCCGCTCACCCTCGTTCCGCGAGTAGACGACGGTGCCGCGCTCCGTCCAGACCGGCCCGAAGCCCGTGCCCAGGCTGTAGGCCGTGGCGACGTCGTAGTTCCTGTCGAAGGTGATGACGCGCACCTCGCCGTCCTCGCCCGGCCGCAGGCTGGTCGTCGTGTAGACGATGATGCGCCGGTCCGCATCCCACTCCACGGTGCCGCCCAGCGCGGGGTTGGGGATGTAGGCCGAGCTGAACTGCGAGGTGCCCGCGTTCGTCAGTTGCTTCAGGTCCTTGCCGTTCTCCTTCACGAGCCACAGCGAGGGCACGCCCGAGCGCCGCGTGGACTGGAACAGCACGTTGCGCCCATCCGGCGTCCACACGGGCTCGCTGTCATCGAAGCCCTGCGTCACCCGGACCGACCTACCCGAGTTCGCGTTGAGCACGTACAGCTCCGAGCTCCGCACCACGTCGCCCTCGCGGTATCCATCCGGCAGCTTCACATACGCCACGCGGCTGCCATCCAGGGACACCTCGGGCGCACCGGTGCGCTCCGCCACCAGGTGCGAATCGCCCTGGTTGTCCATGCGAATGAGCTGAAGCGAGGTCGTCTGGTACACGATGATGCGCCGGTCGGCGGACTCGGACGACGGCTCCACCAACGACTGGGACGCCACGCCAGGGGACTCGGCGTCCGCGAGCGCCTCCGCCTCCGCCCCACCACACGCGGCGAGCAGCAGCGAAGAAGCCATCCACATCGCAAGGTTCCTACGGGGACTACGGCAGCGGACGTCAGTCGGATGCATACGGTCCTCTGGGTGGAATCCACCTACCAGCGCGGGGTTGACAGGTTTTACAGTCCGCGCTCACGGGTATTCCAGGTCAGAACACCATAACAACCCGGACCGTCATAAATGATACCCGCCGACTGGACGCGACACCGCCCCACACCGCGTCACGGTAACGCGAAAAGTGCGGGAACCTGGGTCGCGTCCGCGCCAAGGATGTCTGAGAGGACCCGGGACGCCTGAATGGGGACGGCGATACCAGCGCGCGCGCACCGCGCGGCTTCGTCCAAGGTGAGCGAAGGCGTGGAACAGTAGGACTCACGCCAGTGCTCGGCGAGCCGCCGGGAGAAGGCCACGCGCAGGGCCTCCACCTTCGCCTCGAGCCAGGCCTCGGCCAGGGTGAAGTTCGGCCGCTGGGGCCTCACGTTGCCTTCCTTGAAGGTGACGTCGTGCTCGTGGCCGGACTCGGAGAGCTGGTCCTGCAACGTCACGGTGAAGGGCCCGCGCCGGGCGTCCAACACCACGGACGAAGCCACCGTGACGTGGTGCGCCTGCGACAGCCGCAGCGCGTGGTACTCGAATTTCCTGGGGACGTCGCGGTACCGCGTGACGGGCACGGAGTAGGTGTGCGTGTGCTTGGTGTACTTCGTCACCTTGCGCGTCTTCGTCTTGCCCTTCGAGTCGGTGTACTCCTCCTCCGCCTCGTAGGGCTCCTCGATGGTCTCCGTGCGGTCCTCGTGGTCCGTGTACGGCACGCTCTCCGTCCACGGCGCGGTCAGCTCCACGGGGTGACTGTCGCGCTGGGTGACGAAGCGTCCCTCCAGGCTGAACACCGGCCGCGCCGAGCCTCCTGGCGCGAACCAGGGCGAGGACTCGAAGGCCTGGGTGAGCCGGGCCTCCAACTGCGCCTGTTGTGCCTCGTCCAGGCCCTCCACGGTGCCCGTCCAGGAAGGCGGGCCGAACAGCTCGGGCGCCGTCGCGGGGCGAGGCGCGTACTCCCGCCAGTGGCCGCAGTAGCGGAACACCAGCTCGCGCCAGTGCGGACTGTCATCCGTGCTGGTGTCCCGCAGGCGCTGGCAGGACGTCTTGCCGCTCTGGAGCACCAGCCACTCCATGTCGCGGGAGATGAGGGCCAGCTCGCGGTGCGCCAGCAGCGGCTGCTTGCGCCGCAATGCCTGCTCCGCCGTGAGCGCGTGTCCCTGGCGCGCGGGGTTGCCGACGAGCCGCTGGAGATGACGGCGTGTGCCATCCACCTCCTCGTGCAGGGAGCTCTCCAAGCCGCCATTCAGCTTCGCGTTCCATGCCGTCCGGTGGTTCAGGAAGCGCAGGAGCCACGCCTCCGCTTCTTCGTCATCCCCTTCCAGGCGCGCCTCCCGCGCGTTGCTCAGCAACTGCGCCAGCGCGCGCGAGCGCAGGCCCTCGCGCGCCAGGAGGAGCTCCTGGTCATAGGGGCTCTGCCGGATGAGGTCGTCGTAGATGGCCGCGGCCTCCACGAACATGCCCTTTTGCGCCAACGAGTCCGCGCGGCCGCGCAGGGTGGTACAGGCACACAGAACCAACAAGGAGACGAGGAGGAGCCGGGCCATGGTCACGAAAGCGCGAGTCGCGTGCGTCCGGTGACGGACGTGGCGACGAAATATTCACGGCGCGTCGCGATTTACCGCACACCCCAGGCGACAGGCTACTCGACCGGCCATGTATGGACAGGCGCTCCGGATTCGGAGCGCTGGAGGTAGCGCTCCAACATCGCCGCCAGGGCGTCCCGCCGGGGCATTTGTGACTCCAGCCGCGCCAGCATCTGCCGCTGCCATGTCGCGCCCGTCCGTCGCAGCACGACGCGCTGTTCGAGGATGCCCAGCAGCGTGTCCGCCTCCTCCGCGTCCACGCCCGCGCGAACCAGGCCCTCCCGGGCGTCGGGGAGCAGCCGCTTCACCAGCTCCGTCGCCGCCATCGGCCGCGGACTGGGCGCCGTGGAGGAGGGCCACAGCAGCTCCGCGTCCAGGCCCTGCCGTGCGGCGCGGATGAAGTTGCCGTACGCGTGGACGAAGGGTAGCGCGGGTAGCAGCGCATCCACGCGCTCGGCCAGCGCCAGCGTGAGACCCAGCAGGAAGGCGCCGTTGGCCATCATGTCCACCAGCGTGGGCCCGGCGGGCAAGGCGCGGAACTCGATGCGCAGGTGGCCTCCAGCCTTCGGGTCGTAGATGGCGCGGTTCCAGCTCCACACCGTGCTCTGGTGCAGGCGCAGCTCCTCCAGGTCCGGCACCTCGCCCGCCGCCACGCGCTCGCGGAGGGGCTCATCGCCCGACACCGGCAACAGCGGTGGATGCAGCGCCACCGCTTCGGCGAACAACTCGTAGGCGCCCTCGCGCACCCAGCCATGGCCGAACGACACGCGCGCGTGGGGCTGAAAGCCGCCTTCTCCGGGCTCGCCCCGGTCATCCACCGCTTGCCGGAACAGGGCCACGCGCGTCTCGTCCCACAGCTTCCGTCCCAGGAAGAGCGGCGAGTTGCCCGCCGCCGCCAACACCGGCGCCGTGGCGAGCTGCGCCGCGTTGTACATGCGCGCGAAGTCCCCAGGCGCCACGCGCAGGTGGTACTGGAGCGACGTGTTCGCGCCCTCCAGCGTCACGTCCTTCCAGGTGAGCGACAGCGCCTCCTCTTCGCCCCGAATCGATACATGGAACGGCGCGGACCGGCGCTGACGGATGGCGGTGGACATGGCGCGATAGCGCGGCTCGCTCGTGAGCGCGCCGCTGCCCAAATCCGCCTCGCGCAAGGTGGGGAGGATGCCGATGACGGCCACGCGCGCGCCCAGCATGGACGCGGCCCGGCGCACCGCGGACACCGCGCTCTCCACCTCCTGGCGCAGCGCACTGAAGGACCTGCCGGCCAGCGGGCACGGACGCAGGTTCACCTCCAGGTTGAAGGCATCCAGCTCCAGCGTCACGCGGGGGTCTTCCGCGCGCGCCAGCACCGCTCGGTTCACCGGCAGTGGGAAACCCAGGCGATCCACGAGGTACAGCTCCAGCTCCGCGCCCACGGTCGGCGCACCCACGCCGAACCCCGGGCGCGCCAAAAGTGCCCGCAGCGCCTCCAGGCTCTCCGCCAGCCGCCGGGAGAAACGCTCGTGGTCCTCCGGACGGAATTCCTCCTGATGGATGGCCATCCCCATGACGGCTCAAGGTAGGTACGGCCGCCTGCTTCCGCCCCAGCGCCCGGGAACCCGCCTGCCCGGCCACCCGGCGCCTGCCAGACCGCCCCGCAGGGCAGGGTCAATGTCCACGAATGGCACCGGGCACGGGTAGGTACGCCCGCGCCCGGTGTGTTATCTCGGGGCCTGGTCATGCCGTCCGACACGTCCGCCAACCTGTACGATTTGACGCGGCCCGCGCTGGGGGCGCTGCTCTCCGGTTGGGGCTTCGGCCCCTACCACCGCGACCAGCTCTGGACCGCGCTGTACCGCCGGCACGCGACCACTTTCGACGAACTGGACGGCCTCAAGCCGGAGCTGCTGCGCATGCTGCGCGAGCACACGCGCCTGGGCCAGTTGGCCACCCACCACGAGTCCTTCAGCAGCGACGGCTTCACGCACAAGCTGCTGCTGCGACTGGACGACGGGCAGACCATTGAAACCGTGCTGATGCGGTTCAAGGGCCGCGCCACGGTGTGCATCAGCACGCAGGCCGGCTGCGCCATGGGCTGCGTCTTCTGCGCCACCGGGCAGATGGGGCTCTCACGCCACCTGACGCCCGGCGAAATCGTGGGGCAGATACTCCACGTCAACCGCATCCTGCGCGCCTCCGGCGAGACGCTGCGCAACGTCGTCCTCATGGGCATGGGCGAGCCGCTCCACAACTACGAGCACACGATGTCCGCGGTGGACGTGCTGGTGGATGCGCTGGGGCTCGCCATGGGCCCACGCTTCATCACGCTCAGCACGGTGGGCGTCGTGCCCGGCATCCGGCGGCTCGCGGATGAAGAGCGCCCCATCCACCTGGCCGTCAGCCTCCATGGCGCCACCGACGCCGAACGCGCGGCGCTGGTCCCCGCTGGACGCCGCTGGCCCCTCGACGAGTTGATGGACGCGTGCCGCTACTACAGCGAGAAGCGCAAGCGCCGCATCTTCTTCGAGTGGACGCTCATCTCCGGCCGCAACGACACCGCCGAGCACGCGCACACGCTGGGTCAACTGCTGCGCGGCATGGACGCGCACGTCAACGTCATCCCCCTCAACCCCACGGTGGGTTACGACGGCGGCCCCAGCCGTCCGGAGTCCGTGCGCGCCTTCCAGGACGTGCTCGCCACCTATGACGTGCCCAGCACGGTGCGTCAGCGCCGGGGCATCGACATCGACGCGGGGTGTGGCCAGCTCAAGGCCACCGTGGAACGGCGTTCACGCCGTTCACTTCCCACCAGCGCCTGACGCATTCCTGAAGGCCCCAAGCCTGCTGTCCGCCCAGGCCCCGGGTACGAGCGCACTGTCTCGAACGTCGAAGCGCCCGAGCGCCGCGTGAGGAGAGCTCACGCTCGCATGCCCGCCACACCGCGTGCGCTTCGCGCGAAGCGCACGCGCCATGACGCAAAGGTCCATCCGTCAGGGTCCCGAGTTACACCCCGAGCGGTGCGTCGTGTCGGTGGCGGACGCCCATGTCGATTGCGGGTGGTGCCCCTTGCACGCGACACGGCCATGGGCACATTCTTTCCATCGGCTTCCCCGGGGAGGTGGGCGATGCTTTCCATCCAGGAGCACGCAACGGTGGATGAGGCGAGCAGTGAGCTGCTCGACTTCGTTCTCGAGCCGTACAACTGGCTGTCACTGCCACGAACAGGCATGGACCCGGCAGCATGGCCCGGGCAGAACACGCTCTATCAGCGCCGCGTGGGGTCGCTGCGCATCTGCGCGTCCGTGGACGTGGCGGCCACGCTGGACGTTTTCCTGCACATCGCCTTCCGTGCACCGGGCCTCACGCCGGTGAAGGCGGCGGACCATCTGGAGAGCTTCCTCAAGCAGCGGCTGCCACTGACGCCCAACTCCGAATGGCAGGTGGAGGTGGACGAGCGCCGGTGGATTCACTTCTCGCGGCGCTACGCGGGCCCTCACCTCAAGGCGTGAGCGGCTCCAGCCGGTAGTGGCGCAGCGGCTGCGCCACGTTCTTCACGGGCGTCTCCGTCAGGGGCCCGAAGCGCAGGCCCTGGAAGAAGGGCTCATCCGAGCCCACCAGCGCGTCATGCACGCGCTCCATCACCAGTGTCTCCCGGAAACCCGCCAGTGACTGGAGGCGGGCCGCCTGGTTCATGCCGCTGGAGAAGGCCGTGTACTGACGGTTGGGCCCGAAGAGGCCGCAGTTGGCGTGCGCCAGGTTGACGCCCACCGCCACACCCAGGCCCGGCAGCTTCACGCGCTCACACAGCGCCGCCACTTCCTCGCGCGCGCCCAGCGACGCGGTGAAGGCCTGGATGTCACACGCAGCCCGCACCGCCGCCTGCGCGCGCTCGCGTGGCGTGCCCTTGAAGAAGGGCGGCCCGAAGAGGCCGATGACACAGTCACCGACCATCTTGTCGAACACGCCGCCGTGCTCCCAGATGCAGCCCACGGCGCGCTGGCTCCACTCATCCACGAAGCGGCCGATGTTGCGCGGGCTGTCGAAGCCCTGCTCGCAGATGCGGGTGAAGCCGTTGATGTCCGCGAAGAGGATGCCCACCTCCTGGTCCTGCGCCCGCAGGTACTGGGCGTAGGCGGGGTCGTGCAACAACGCGTCGATGATGGCGTTGGGGAAGAACTGCGACAGGTGGATGCGCTCGCGGTTGTAGTCCTGGAGCCGCTGACTCAGCGTGGACGCCAGCACCCGGATGAGGTCCATGGCGTAGGAGGAGAAGCCGCTGTCGTTCCACACGACAATCTTCCCCAGCGGGCCCTGCGCGGCGGCGCCGGAGATGAGCACGGCCTCGGTGGTGCGGCCGGAGAAGAGCCGCCGCAGCGTGGACTCCTCGCTCAGGAGCAGCCGGGGGCCGTGCTGACGGATGGCAGCCTCCAACCCCGCATGGGGCTGCTCGCCGCTTTCGAACTCCAGGTGCCCGTTGCGATAGGTGCGGTAGTGCAGCACATGCGGCTGCACCGCGTCCCGGTACAGCAGCAGGAAGCCTGGCAGGCGCACGCGCTGCGCCAGCGTCAGCACGGCCAGGTCCATGCCCGCTTCGAAGACGGGGTTGGCCAGATGGCTGTTGCACTGGAGGATGAGCTGGTGCTTCTCCGACGCGGTGTGCACCAGGCACAACACCGTGTCGAGCTGCTCCGCCACGGTGTCCAGCACGCGCAGCAGGCGCGCGGAGGAGTCCGGCGCGGTGGCGTCGTTCGCGAAGAGCAGGCCGAACACGCCCACGCGCGTTCCCGCCACGTCCAGGGGCTGGCTGACCAGGGTGTCCGCCCCCAACCGGCGCACGCCCACGGCACCTTCCAGCAGCGCGCCGGGGTGACGGTCGCTCCAGTCCCCCTCGTTCCACGTCTGCTCCACCAGCTCCTCGTCGCGCGTGGTGATGGCCACGGCCTTGGCGCCGGTGAGCGAGAGCACCAACGGGAAGCAGCGCTTGAAGGTCTGCGTCAGCGTCTCACGCCCGCGCAGGCTGTCCTCCAAGGCGTCATCCACCGCGCGCTGGAGGGTGCGCAGCGCCTTGTACTCCTCCAGGGTGATGTCGGTCATGGGCTGCCCTTCTATCGCCGCCCGGGCGGTGCTGTCACAGCGCGGGCGTCTGTTGCTGGCCGCCGGACACCTGTCCGTCCGCCACGTCGATGAGCCAGTACCCCTCGTGTCCGGATTCGGTGGAGGAGCCCGCGCCGAAGACATGGGGCCGGTCGGCGGTGGCGGGATGGTGGTAGCGCCGGTGGATGTGGCCGTGCAACACCGCGTAGCGCGGGCCCGGCAGCAGCTTCAGCAAGGCGTCCGCGTCCCGGAGGCCATGGTGCCAGCGGTCCGGTCGCCCATGGGGATTGAGCGGCGCGTGGTGCACCACCACCAGGATGGCGCGCCCCTCCAACCGGGCGTCCTTCAGCAGCGCGGCCAGGCCTCCAAGCTGGGCCTCGCCGATGACGCCGTAGGACAGGCCCGGCGTGCGCGGCACACGGGCGGACAGCAGTCCCACCACCGCGGCCTCGGTGCCCAGCAGCCGGACGAAGGGAAAGGCGCCCTCACGGCGGTACTCCGGCAGGTCGCTCTCCAGCAGGTGGCCGAAGTATTTCGCGAAGCGTCCGGTGCGGTGGCTCCCGGGCGTGAAGACGTCGTGATTGCCGGGGATGACGGTGCAGCGACGGGGGTCCTCCGCCAGCGCGCCCAGGGACTGGCGGGCGCCGCTGAACTCGGCGTCCAGCGCGTACGCCGTCAGGTCGCCGGAGAGGATGAAGTGGTCCACCTGCGCGGCCTGCGCGTCCCGGGCAATGGCGGCCAGCGCCTGGGGCGCGCGCGCATACCGCCGGGCGCGGCCTCCCACGGTGAGCTCCGCCAGGGCCATCCAACGTCGCCAGCCCAACCGGTGCAGCGGAAGCGCGAAGTAGTCCTCGGTGATGTGGACGTCGGAGCAGTGGGCGATGCGCATCGAGGGGATTTCCGCCAATCACGACGAACGTAGCACCCACCTCCGGGGGCGTCGACGAAGCAGGCCACGGGCACTGCGGCGGGCCCCCCGCGTCGGTTATGGTCCCCCGCGACGATGATTCACTCCGCGTGCCCGCACGCCCTCCTTCCCCACGGACCTCGGGGGCGCCCATGAGCCAGGTCCGAGGCCGCTTCGCCCCCAGCCCCACCGGGCGCATGCACCTGGGAAACATCCGCAGCGCGCTGCTCGGCTGGCTCCAGGCGAGGGCGGCCCACGGCCGCTTCCTGCTGCGCATCGAGGACCTGGACCGCGCGCGCTGCAAGCCGCAGTACGTGGACGACCTGCTGCGCGACATGGAATGGCTGGGGCTGGACTGGGACGAGCAGCCCGTCTTCCAGAGCCAGCGGGACGGCCTCTACCGCGACGCCCAGGCCCGGTTGGAACAAGCAGGGCGCGTGTATCCCTGCTTCTGCACACGCGCGGAGATTGCACGGGCCGCCAGCGCGCCTCACGGACTCTCCGACGAAGGCCCCCGCTACCCGGGCACCTGCGCGCACCTCACCCGCGAACAGATTTCCGAGCGCGCCCGCACGCGCCCCCCCGCGTACCGCTTCCGCGCGGTCCCCGGCGAGGTCCGCTTCGTGGACGGCTTGCAGGGCTCGTACTCGCAAGACGTGGACGCGGTGGTGGGCGACTTCGTCGTGCGGCGCAACGACGGCGTGGCCAGCTACCAGCTCGCGGTGGTGGTGGACGATGCGGCCACGGACATCACCCACGTGCTGCGCGGGGATGACCTGCTCTCCTCCACGCCCCGGCAGCTCCAGCTCTACGCCGCGCTCAGCCTGCGCGCGCCCGACTTCCTCCACGTCCCGCTGGTGCTGGGCGAAGACGGCAAGCGTCTCGCCAAGCGCGAGGGTGCCTTCGCGCTCGCGGAGTTGCGTGAGCGTGGCGTGGCTCCCGAGCGGGTGCTGGGCCTGCTCGCCTCATGGAGTGGATGGGGAGACGGTGGCCCCCTGACGCTCGCCGAACTGGTGCACAGCTTCCGTCCCGAAAGACTGCCGCGCACGCCCATCGTCGCGGGAGAGGCCGCGCTCCGAGAAGCACTCGGCCTGGGGTGAGCCCGGGCTCCGCCCTCCTCCACGGCGAGACATCCGGGCGCGGCGGAATCGTGCCTCCGCTGCCCCATGGCCATGTTTGCCGCGAACACGAGCGCCTCCTTTCCGCTCGAGGCGCTCCCAGGCATCAGGAGGGGCAGCACCATGGCAGCCATCGTCGAGAACCAAGCGCCCGGCGTCGTCTCCGCCGTCGCGGGCAACCCCTACAAGCTGAGCTGGGGCTCCATCTTCGGAGGCGCCTTCGTCGCCCTGGCCCTGTGGCTTCTGCTGAACTCGCTCGGCCTGGCGCTCGGGCTGTCGTCGATAAACCCCAATAACCCGGGCAGCGTCCGGGCCGCGAGCATCGGCACCGGCATCTGGAGCGCCATCGCGCCGCTCATCGCCCTCTTCTGCGGCGGCTTCGTCGCCGCGCGCTCCGCGGGCCGGCTGGACAAGGGCGGCGGTGCGCTGCACGGCGCGGTGATGTGGGGCTTGACGACGCTGGTGGGCACCGCCTTGCTGGGAATGCTGCTGTCGTCCGTCGTCGGCACCGCGCTGCGCGCGGGCGGCGCGGTGGTGGGGGCCACCGGCTCGGCGGTGGCGGGCGCGGCCTCGGGAGGTGGACAGGCCGCGCAGGCCTTCGGGTTGGATGCCAATGACGCGCTCGGCCCCATCAACCGGCGCCTCCAAGCGGAGGGCAAGCCGACCATCACCGCCAACCAACTCCAGGCCGCCACGTCCGAAGTCCTCAGCACCGCCCTGCGCACCGGCAACCTCGACCAGGAGGTGCTCGTCACGTCCATCGCGGACAACACGCGCCTGTCGCGCCAGGACGCGCAGGAGATCGCGGGCCGGGTGAGCGGCCAGTTCACCGCGTTCCAGGGCAAGGTCGGTCAGGTGGGTGAGCAGGTCCAACAGGGCGCGCTGCAAGCAGCGGAGCCCACCAGCCGCGTCTTCTGGGGCATCTTCGCGTCACTGCTGCTGGGCCTCATCTCCGCGATGCTTGGCGCCACCGTGGGCGTGAGCCGCCGCCAGCGCATCGCCGCTGAAGGCGCCGTCATCACCACGCCGCCCACC
>NZ_SRLV01000145.1:0-12570 GCF_006518205.1 Myxococcus sp. CA005
GCGCCGGAAGAGCCCCCCGCCGAAGAGCCCGCGCCCCCGCCCGAGGAGCAGGTCTCCGAAGAGCCGCCCCCGCCGGTGTCGGCGGAGTACCCCATGCCGGATGAGCCCGCTCAGCCGAGCGCGATGGCGGCGCTCAAGGACAAGGGCAAGCTCGTGCCTCTCGTGGTGATGAGCGTGGTGGGCCTGGTCTTCCTGGTGCTGATGATTGCCGTGCTCGCGGGCGCCTAGCATCGCGAGCAGGCCCCTGCCCTCATGAGAGGGCATTCCTTCCGCCCGCGCGTCCCTGTCACGCGCGGGCGGAGGTCCATCCGCGGCTATCGCGTGGAGATGCGCGCCACGGGCTGGATGTTCAGCTCGGGCGACAGCTCCTGGTAGCTGAGCACGGAGAACGACGGGTTGAACTCGTACTCCAGCAGCTTGCGGACGTAGCGGCGGATGTCCATGGCCGTGAGGATGACGGGCCGCTGCGCGCTGGGCGGCAGGTGGCCACACTCCGAACGCACGGCCTGGACGATTTCCTGCGCCAGCTCCGGCTCCAGCGCCAGGTGCGCGCCCGCGGAGGTCCGCTTCACCGAGCCGCGGATGGCGTCCTCGATGTTCGGGTCCAACAGGTACACCACCAGGGTGCCGGTGCCACGCGCGTACTTGTGGGAGATGTAGCGGCGCTGGGCCGCGCGGACATGCTCGGTGAGCATGACGTTGTCCGCCTCCACCTGCCCGTACTCGGCCAGGGCCTGGAGGATGCCGCGCAAGTCACGGATGGAGATCTCCTCCTCCACCAGACGCTGGAGGATGTCCGTCAGCTTCAGCACGTTGACGACCTTGGGGACGACCTCCTTCACGATGGCGGGGAAGGCCTTCTCCAACTGCTCCAGCATCGTCTGCGTCTCCTGCACGCCAACGAACTCACGGGCGTTGCGCCGCAGCACGGCGGCGGTGTGCAGGATGATGTAGCCGGGCACGTCCCACGTCGTGAGGCCGGCGGCCTCCAGCGTGTCGCGGTACTGCTCGGGGACCCAGGCGGCGGGCTGCCGGGTGGCGGGGTTCACGGCCTCGAAGCCCTGGATGTTCATCAGCCGCAGCCGGTCCACCGTGTCGTTCACCAGGACGTGGCCCAGCGTGGCCTGGCCGGTGACGACGGGCACCTCGTTGATTTGAATCTGGTACGCGCCCGGCGGCAGCGAGCCGTTGCCACGCGCACGCACGCCTGGGAAGCGCACGCCCAGTTCCACGAAGAGGCCATCACGCATGAACGGGATGAGTTCGAAGAGGAACTTCCCGTTGTCCTGGCGCGAGTCCACGAAGGGGACCAGCGCGTCGGAGACTTCCAGGACGATGGGCGTGACGACGGGGATGAATAGCTCGGAGTCCGGATTGAGGGCTTCCTTGGGCGCGGGCTCCGATGCCATGGGCGTGCCCAGGTCCGTCTCCATGGCCGGGCCGGCATCCTCCGCCTCCACGGCCTGCTGCTGCTTCTTCAGCATCGTCCAGGCGCCCAGGCCCGCGCCGATGCCCAGCAGGAAGAAGGGAATCTTGGGCAGACCGGGCACCAGGCCCAGGACGATGAGCATGCCGGCGGCAATGGCGATGGCCTTCGGGTAGGCCGTCAGCTGGGAGCCCATGTCCATGCCCAGGTGATTGCCCTCTTCCTCACCCGCCACGCGCGTCACGATGATACCGGCGCAGGTGGAGACGAGGATGGCGGGAATCATGCCGACCAGACCGTCACCGATGGTGAGCAGCGTGTACTTCTGCGCCGCGTCGCCAGCGGACATGCCCTTCTGCGTCACGCCGATGATGAGGCCACCGACGATGTTGACGACGGTGATGATGATGCTCGCGATGGCGTCGCCCTTCACGAACTTCATGGCGCCGTCCATGGCGCCGAAGAGCTGGCTCTCACGCTCCAGGTCGCGGCGCTTCTTCTTGCCCTGGTCCTGGTCGATGGAGCCGGCCCGCAGGTCGGCGTCGATGGACATCTGCTTTCCGGGCATCGCGTCCAGGGTGAAGCGGGCGGCCACTTCGGCGACGCGCTCCGAGCCCTTGGAAATCACGATGAAGTTCACGATGACCAGGATGATGAAGAGGATGGCGCCGACGACGAAGTTGCCCTGCACCACGAAGTTTCCGAACGCCACCACCACCTCTCCCGGGTCACCGGTGAGGAGGATGAGACGCGTGGTGGAGATGGTGAGGGCCAACCGGAACATCGTGGTGATGAGCAGCAGCGTCGGGAACACCGACAGGTGCAGCGCCGCTGGCACGTAGAGGGATACGAGGAGCAGCACCACCGAGATGCTGATGTTCAGCGTCAGCAGCACGTCCAGCAGCAGCGTGGGCAGCGGGACGATCATCATCCCGACGATGGCCACGACCACCACGGCGAGGACGATGTCGGAGTACTTGGAGAGGAAGCTGTTCGAATTGGTGGCAGCCATCAGCGGTCAGGCATCCTAGGCCAACCCGGGTGCCTTCTGTCAGGGGGGGCGTCGCGAAGGGCCCCTCCCCACGGCGAAACCCGCCGTTCTCCCTCGGGCGGAAGCAGCCGGGCAGTCAACCAAAGTGGACATTCGTTCTTGCACCGCGCCCCGTCACGCGGGTTCATCCCCCTGTCGTGCCCTGCCGTCCTGGAGGGCCGGGGCAGGCCACACGAAACCTGGGAGAACACGATGCGACTGAAGAATGCCTTGAGCAGGGGTCTTCCGCTGATGTTGCTGGGGGCATCCCTGGCCTGTTCGGCCTGCTCGGACGGCGGCACCAGCGGCCCTGGCCCCTCTGGCGAGAGGGAGAAGAACGTCGTCAAGGGCAAGGCCACGGACACCGCGGGCAAGCCCCTGGCGGGGGTGGAGGTGGTGGCCGACAATCAGGTCCTCTACGACTCCAATGTGGTGGGCGTGACGGGCACGGACGGCACCTACCGGCTGGAGCTGGGCCAGGCGGCCACCACCTGGAACGCCAGCGCGCGGCTCAAGCGCGACTTCAACGGCCGCAGCTACACCTTCGAACTGCACCCCAGCAACGCCACCCCCTTCGCGGGCAACGAGGGCGCCGTCCGGGACTTCAGCTGGAAGCTGACCGGCGCGAAGCCCGAGGGCGGCGCCTACGGCAGCGGCGTCTACTTCAACCTGACGGACTACGTGGATCCGGCCGACCCGGATCAAGCCTTGCAGCGCGAGCACGTGGAGTTGACGCTCACCCCGGTGGGCTCGCTGGTGGACGGCAGCGCCGGGACGCCGGTGACGGCCCGGGGCACCAACACGCCGGACGGCTTCGGCTTCCCGGACCTCCCGCTGGGGCGCTACACGGTGACGGGCCGCTACGCGCCGCCGGGACAGGCCGTCCGGCCGCTGCTGGTGCGCGTGCAGGACCAGGGCACCTACGCCGAATCCGTGACGGCTGACTTCCAGCCCGTCATGGAGGGGTTGTACCGCCTGGACGTGGAGCTGAAGTTCCCCTGAGCCCAAGGGCCAGGGAAGGCGGGCCGGGGCCTTCGAGTGGCCCCGCCCGCGCCTACGCCGCGCCGTCGGATTCGGAAGACGGCGCCCCCTCGGCGCTCTCCAGCGCCGCGGCGGCCAGCATCCGGGCCCGGGCGCTGAGCGGATCCTGTCCTTCGGGATCCAGCCCCACCGCATGATTGAAGTCCCGGGCGGCCTCGTGGACCTTGCCGAGCCGCAGGTGTACTTCCCCGCGGTTGACGAAGGGCGTGAGGTCGGAGGGGTCCAGCTCGATGGCGCGGTTGAAGTAGGACTCGGCCAGGTCCAGGTCTTCCAGCGCCAGGTGGCAGGCGCCCAGCGCCGTCTGGAAGTAGGCCTCGGTGGGGTCCATGGCCGCCAGGGACTGGAACAAGGTCAGCGACTCACGGAAGCGGCCGTCCTGGAAGAGGTTGAAGCCTTCCGTGGCCCGTTCGAGCATCTCCGGGCCGGACAGGGGCTTCACGTCGTCGTTGGTCACCGTTGCCTTGGATTCAGTCGTCATCTGCACACATCCCTCACGAGGGCGGGAGGACGGCCCCGGAGCCGGTAGGGCAAGCGGTTCCGGGCGCCGGGAGCTTAGACTGTTATCGGCTTTTCCACCAAAACGGTGCGCCGCTTCGGAAGCGATATTCGCGCCGCCGGCGCGAAAAAATGGATCAGAAAATGGGGAGGAAACTTCTGCCCCCCATTCCCCCATAATCCTTTTGTAAGCAGCGCCGCCGCAAACCACCCGCTTCCCAAACTTTCTGGAGAACGCAAATGACCACCGCCACCACCGCCGCCGCCGCCGCCACGAAGGCCCTCGGAGCCAGCCAGGGTCTCTCCGCCCTCGAGCAGAAGTCCCTCTCCGGCCTGACGGGTCCGGACCGTGAGCGCGCCGAGGCGCAGCTCATGCTCCAGAAGCAGCAGGAGGCCACCGCCTTCGTGGCCAACCTGATGAAGAAGCTCAACGAGATCGCGATGTCCGTCATCGGCAAGATCTAATCCTGCCGCTGTAACGCGACTCTCGGAGCCGGCTTCCCTCTCGGGATGCCGGCTCCTTGCTTTTGCGGGCTCGAGCGCCTCACCCGAAACGACAAAGCCCGGACTGCGCGACGACTCGCGCGGCCCGGGCCTGGTGCGTGTTGCGATGAAAAGGGGCATGCCCCCCTGGGGCTACCGGGACTTCTTCACCTGGTCGGCCTGCTGCTTGAGGGTGCGCAGCGTCGCGTGGGCGCGCTGCGTGGCACGGCGCTTGAGGCCCGGGTCCAGCTGGATGGCCTTGCTGAGGTCCGCGAGCGCCTCGGGGACATTGCCCCGGCGCAGCTGGATTTCCCCCCGGCCGACCAGCGCGTCCACGTGGCCGTCGTTGAACTGGAGCGCCAGCCGGAAGGCGTCGAACGCCTCGTCGAAGCGCTCCAGCGTCATAAGGGTCGCCCCGAGCTGCGCGTGGAAGACGGCGTCGGTGGGCGAGGCGGCCACGAGGCCCTGGAAGATCTGCAGGGCCTGCTGCGAGCTGCCCGCCTGGAGGAGCTGGTAGGCCTTGTCCGCCCAGGCGTAAAGCTGCGTGTTGGAGAGGTTGAGGAACTGCCCCAGGGTGATTTCGCCGCGGATCACCGCCTCGGCGAGTGCTTCCGGGACGACGACCTTCTCTTTTTCACCCCTGGGGGCGGAGTCACTCACGACAGCCTCGAGAAGGGCCAGGCAGTCCCCCACCTGGCCCGATGAAGTACGTCCAGCGGCTAGAACGACTGGGGACCGCGGAAGCGGACCATATCATTCAGCTTGGACAGCTTCTCCAGCGTCCCGAACATGTCACCCAGCGCCTTGAAGGACTGGGTCAGCCCGGACTTGTGCTGGTTCTTGTCGTAGGCGCCGAAGAGGTCGTCCGCCTTGCGGAACGGGTTGAAGCCGTTCGCGTTGGTGTTCTTGAGCTGGTCGAACACCTTGCTGATGGAGTCGAACGTCTCGTTCAGCTTGTTCAGCTCGGGCTTGGCACTGCTCATGTCCCAGGGCAGCGGCTTCACCTGGGGCAGGTTGGTGTTCATGTCCCAATTCTGGGCCACCTCACCCGCCGCGGGGGAGTCCGCCGCCGCCGAGTAGTTGAAGGCCATGGTGCGCCGCTCGGTGATGACGGCCTCGCCCACCTTGTGCACGTCGCCGCCGTTCTCGTGGCCGACAATCTCCTTGCCATGGAACGTCCAGTCGGCCGCGTTCTGCCCCATGTGGAAGACGTCCGCGGACTGGTTCGAGTGGAAGCGGACGACCTCGTCCATGCCCTTGTTGGTGACCTGGCCGACCTTGCCCTTGCCCTTGTCGATGTCCGTCACGCGCACGTGGCTGTCGCCGTAGACGACGTCCAGCTGGCCCGTCACCGTCATGCCGTTGCCCCAGGGCTTGCAGGAGCAGTTGATGCGGGTGCCGTCGCCCAGGACGAAGGAGGTGTCGCGCTTGAAGTCGAACTTGCCGCCGTCGCTCTCGTCAACGTGCGGATCACCCCAGACGCGGGTGTTTTTGCCGTCCGGCCCCGTCACGCGCCACTCGAACTGGCCCAGCTGCTCGATGGTGTAGCCGCCCGGGGTGGTGATCTTCCCGGTGCCCTCTTCCACCTTCAGGGAGTTGGCCTCGCGCACCGCGTCCAGGGGGTTGGGACGCTCGGCGGGGAAGGCGGCGTTGGTGCCCGTCGCACCCGCCTGCTTCGTGGGGGCCGCGGCCTGGGACATCTGATCCACGGCCTTGCCGGCGACGTTCACCGCCTTGCCCGCAAGGTCAACGGCCTTCTCAACCAGATTCAGCGTCGACTCGATGAGCTGCGCGTTGCGCGCGATCGTCGAGGTGTTGACGTTACCCACGCCCTGCGTCGTGGTGAGCTGCCGGTTACCGCCAACTCCGCCGATGCCGTTCGACATATTCGGTGCTCCCTAAGGAGGGGGAAATGTTCGATGCTGCTTCACCGTGATTTTCGGTGTTCAGCGCTGGGAGTTTCGCCTCGGTGCGTCGCTTTTCTCAAAAGAAGGTACGAGCCGATCACGCGGGGCGGGGGCACCTCTTGCCAGGGCGGGAAAAAGAATCAGAAAATCCCGAGGAAACTTCCGACCCCCTTTCTCCCATAATCCTTTTGTAAGCAGCGCCGCCGCAAACCACCCGCTTCCCAAACTTTCTGGAGAACGCCATGACCACCGCCACCACCGCCGCCGCCGCCGCCACGAAGGCCCTCGGAGCCAGCCAGGGTCTCTCCGCCCTCGAGCAGAAGTCCCTCTCCGGCCTGACGGGTCCGGACCGTGAGCGCGCCGAGGCGCAGCTCATGCTCCAGAAGCAGCAGGAGGCCACCGCCTTCGTGGCCAACCTGATGAAGAAGCTCAACGAGATCGCGATGTCCGTCATCGGCAAGATCTAATCCTGCCGCTGTAGCGCGACTCTCGGAGCCGGCTTCCCTCTCGGGATGCCGGCTCCTTGCTTTTGCGGGCTCGAGCGCCTCGGCGCGCCGCCCACTCCCCTTCCCTAGCACCCCGCAAAGCAAAACCGCCGCTCCGGTCAGAGACCCGGGCGGCGGCTTCAAGGACAGGCGTGCGGCGGGGCCGCTCGCGGTCGGGCTACTCGCCCCACATGTCCTTGAGGAGCTCCTTGCGACGGCTCATCAGCTTCCCGAAGAAGTTGTCGTCCCGCATCTTCTGGAACATCGCGTTCGTCTCGTGCTTCTTCGTCGTCGACTCGGCGTGCGACTTGACGTCGTCGGCGGAGGCGTTCGGGTTGCTCTTGAGGAAGGTCTCCATCTCGCCCTGGACCTTCTCCTTCACCGTGTTGATCCGGCCTTCGCCCAGGTACTGGAGGCTGCCCTTGATCTCCGGCTCGTTCATCCGGTCCACGGCGGAGTTCAGCACGCCTTCCCACGCCTGCTTCTGGGCCTCGGGGGTCGTCGTCGTCGACTTGCGCGTCGTCGCGGACGCGTTGTTCGCAATCTTGGTGGTCACGGGGAAATCTCCTCGGAAAAAAAGAACGTCTCGAGGGAGTTATCGCCGGCGCCAGGCCCCAAGTTGCGTCCCTCGGGCCCAGGCGCCGACGCGGTGCGACTAGCCCTTGAGCTTGCCCAGGCTGGGGTTCTTCATCCAGGCCTTGAAGGACTCCAGGTCCTTCTGCTCGGCCTTGACGTCCGGGGGCGCGGCCGGCGGAGGCGGCACGTCCCCCGTCAACGACGCGTGCTTCTTGCTGCTCGTCTCAAAGGCGTCCTTCGCCCCCCCCGGCCCGACGGGGGCCTTGGCCGCGGCGGCCGGAGCCGCCGTGGCGGCGGGCGCGGAGGCAGCGGCTTCGTCGGTGGAGAAGCCGCGGGCGTTCAGGTACGCCTGCATCCACTCCACGGACTCCACCAGCACGGGCGGCATGGTGGCCAGGGCCGGCGTCTTCGTCGCCTCGTTCAGGTGCCGGGTAAAGGCGTCCTTCACGTCCTGGTAGAGCTGGAAGCTCAGCGAAGCACCGGGCTTGGTGTTGCCCAGCAGCGCGGACATCTTCCGCATCACCTGCTGCAGCGTACCCGTCGCGGACTTCGCCTGGTTCTCCAGCTCGGTGACGAGACGCTCGCGCTTGGCGACCAGTTCGGGCGGGGCCTCCGGAGGCATCTGGGCGGGAACGCGCGGATCAGGATTCGGGTTCGACATGTCAACGACCTCCCTGACGACGAAGAATTGAGCGTCGGGCAGCCTACCAGACTCCCCGGAAGAACAGTCGATTCCGGATGTGAAATGCGGCCGTCAGCGGCGGCTCAGGGCGGAGATCATGGCCGCCGCCTTGCGCACCACGGGGTCATCCCCCGGCTGCATCGCCGCCGCTCGGCGCAGATCCTCCAGCGCCTGGGGCTTCTGGCCCATGGCCAGCTTCACTTCCGCGCGCCCCACATAAACGGACGGATCATGCGGCGTCAGCTTGGCGGCCACGTCGAAGGCCGCCAGCGCCCCCTGCCCGTTCCCAGCCGCCATCTCCACCACGCCCAGGGCCTTGGCGAAGTAGGCGTCCGTCGGGTTGACGGCATACAGGCCCTGGAAGAGCGTGCGCGCCTCGCTCACCCGGCCTTGATAGAAGAAGTAGTAGGCCGTCTTGGCGATGGCGTAGAGCTCTTCGTCCGAGTAGCCACGCACGTCCCGCAGCGTGGCCTTGCCATCCGCCCAGCGCTGCAGAAGCGTGTCCAGCTTCGCCTCGTCCTTCGGATCATCCGGGTCCAGGGCCGCCATGACGCTAGTAGCCCTCGTCCTTCTGCGCGTCCCACATGCGGCGGATGATTTCCTTCGTCTCCTCGTTCACCTGATCCACCAGGGAGAGCATGGCGGACTCGCGGTGCAGCAGCGCCTTGAGTCGCTCCAGCCGGTCGGGCGCCGCCTTCACCTTGCCCAGGCCCCGCTCCAGCATCCGGCGCTGGTCCTCGTGCCCCCGGCCCGCCACGCTGGACAGGTGGGGCCGGTCGCTGAACCGCTCCAGGTCCGCCTCATGCCCGCCGGGGTGCGGCGGCAGCGGCAGGCGGAGCTCCTCCGAGGAGTGCGCCGGACCGATGAAGTCCAGCAGCGCCGCGGACGCGAGCGCCGGGTTCTTCGGGTTGCCCGTCTTGCGGAGCTTCTTCCGGTCAACCTGCGCCGGGTCGACGAGCCGCTCGCGGACGCTTCGGGGACCGCCCCAGGGCCACAGGGACGTATTCGGAGGCGGATTGTTGATTCTGGCCATCGTGATACCGAACCTCACTCCAGATGGGTGGGGGACGTCCAGCCCCCCTAGCGCCTGGCAGCCGCGGCCGCCTGCTCACGTTGTAGCTCGTAGACGAAGTTCAGGACCTCGGCCACGGCGTCATACAACTCCTCGGGGACCTCCTGGCCCACCTCCACGCGGTAGAGCGCATTGGCCAGGTTCACGTTCCGCATGAGGGGGATGTTGTGCTCGCGGGCAATCTCGCGAATCTTCTCCGCCTTGAGCCGCATGCCCTTGGCCACCACGCGCGGCGCGCCGTCCTTCTCCTTGTCGTACTTCAACGCGATGGCGATTTCGGCGTCGTCACTCATGGAAGGCCCCGTTGTCCCTGCATGATAGCCACACCCGGCCTCCTCACGCGCGGCCCTCGGGGGCTGGCTGACCGGACTTCAAGCCGTAGACGAAGTTGAGGACCTCGGCGACCGCGTCGTACAGCTCCTCCGGGACTTCGTGCCCCACCTCCACCCGCAGCAGGGCGTGGGCCAGGGGCACGTTGCGCAGCGTGGGCACGTCCTGCTCGCGGGCAATGGCCTTGATGCGCTCGGCCTTGAAGTCGATGCCCCGGGCCAGCACGCGCGGCGCGCCGTCCTTCTCCCGGTCGTACTTGAGGGCCACCGCCACGTGGTCCGGGTTGGTGACGATGACGTCGGCCTCGCGCACGGCCTCCATCTGCGCCCCCTCCATGATCTCCTGATGCATCTCCTTGCGCTTGGCCTTGTGGTGCGGGTCGCCCTCGCTCTGCTTGTACTCCTTCTTCACCTCCTCCTTCGTCATCATCATGTCCTTCATGAAGGACTTGCGCTGCCACCAGACGTCGAAGACGCCGAAGAGGACGAAGAGGAGCGCCACCCGCGTGGCCACGCGCGTCACCAGCTCTCCCATGATGGCCATGATGCCGCGCGTGTCCTGCCGCAACGTTTCGGCCACCATGGGCATGGAGTCGCGCACCACGCCGTAGACGACGTAGGCGGTGACTGAGATTTTGATGAGGTTCTTCAGCAGTTCAACAATCGCCTTCTTGTTGAACAGGTTCTTCATGCCTTGGATGGGATTGAGCTTCTCCATCTTCGGAATCAGCGGATCCATGGTGAAGAGCGTCCCCACCTGGAGGTACTCCATCAGCCCGCCGACAATGGCTCCGCCCGCCAGCACCGGCAGCGACACCAGCACCACCGCGCGCAGCCCCAGGAAGAGCAGCTGCCCGGTGGCCACCGACAGGTCCACCGGGTTCGTCAGGTGGTCGAAGGAGAACAGGAAGAGCGACGTCAGCTCTGTCTCCAGCATGTCCCAGCTGCCTTTGACGGCGGCCAGCCCCACCAGGAGCACGCCCACGCCGCTGAGGTCCTTGCTCTTCCAGACCTGCCCCTTCTTGCGTGAGTCATCCAGCTTCTTCTGGGATGGCTCTTCTGTTTTTTCGCCGCTCTCGTCCGACATGGCGCGTCCCGGATGAAGAGGCTCAGGACAAGAGCCGCAGGGCTTGGTTGAGGGTCCGCAGCATGACGACCATCTCCCCCTGCATGCGGTCCATCAGGGCGCCGAGCACCAGGAAGACGAGCAGCACGCTCACCAGGGGCTTGACGGACATGGAGATGAAGAACACCTGGATTTGCGGCGCCACGCGGTTGATGGCGCCCAGCGCCACGTCGGTGAGGAAGGTCGCCAGCATCGCCGGAGCGGCCAGCGCCAGGCTCACCCGGAGCAGGTCCGCGAACACACGAATCATCAGGTCGAAGAAGGGCCACGGCCCGTCGTGGAAGCGCGGGAAGCCGTCCAGCGGCACCGCCACCAAGCTGTCCGCCAGCGCTTCGATGACCAGGTGGTGCCCGTTCAGCGTGAGGAACAACACCACCGCCAACTGCACCTTGAAGCTGGAGAACAGCGTCACCTGCTGCCCGAGCTGAGGCACGTACAGCTGCGCGTTGTTGCTGCCGGACATGGTGTCCACCAGGTTGCCGGCCACGCGCGCGGCTTCGAACAACGTGTTGACGACGAAGGCGATGGTGAAGCCGACGAACACCTCCTTCGCCATCAGCGCGATGTACGGCAAAGCGCTCAGGGGGATGGACGTCACCGAGCCCGCGATGAGGGGGTAGAGGACGATTGAGAGCGTCAGCCCGATGCCCATCTTCAGCTCGGTGGGGACCACCTCGCCGCCCAGGAAGGGGCTGAAGATGAGCACGGGCATCACCCGGCACATCACCAGCGCCACCGTGAAGATGACGGCCGAGACGTTGGCCCGGGTGCCCAGCTCTGCGACGAGGTCCGCGACGTTCATTTGATGAGCGCGGGGAACCTGTCGAAGACGTGGAACGTGAAGCGCACCAACTGGCTTCCAATCCAGGGGCCGGCCAATGCGAGGACGCCGAACACGGCGACGACCTTCGGCGCGAAGGTGAGCGTCTGCTCCTGGATCTGCGTGGTGGCCTGGAACAGGGAGATGATGAACCCCACCAACAGACTCATCAGCACCGGCGGCGCCGACGCGACGAGCACCAGGAACAGGGCCTCCTGGGTGATGAACGTGAGCTGATTCATGGAGCCCTCTCCCTACAGGTAGCCGACGACCAGGCCCTTGGCGATGAGATACCAGCCGTCCACGAGCACGAACAGCAGCAGCTTGAACGGCATGGAGATGGTGGTCGGCGACAACATGTGCATGCCGAGCGCCAGCAGGATGTTGGCCACCACCATGTCGATGACGATGAACGGCACGAACAAGAGGAAGCCTATCTGGAAGGCCTCCTTGAGTTCGGACACCACGAAGGCCGGGATGATGACCATGAAGTCATTGCTCTCCACGGCGTCGCGGTCCTCGCCCTTGCGCATCTTCTTGGCGAGGTTGAAGAAGAGCGCCCGGTCCTTGGTGGTGACCTTCTTGATGAGCCACTCGCGCAGCGGCTCCTTGGACTTGTTGGCGGCGCCCAGCATCGAGCCCACCGTCTCCGAGGAGAACACGCCGGGGCCCTTGGCCCAGATGTCCAGGCCGGCCGCGCGGTACATCTGCTGGCCCACCGGGGCCATGATGTAGACGGTGAGGATGATGGCCAGGCCGGTGATGACCTGGGTGGGCGGAATCTGCTGCGTGCCCAGCGCCGAGCGGACGATGGAGAGCACCACCGAAATCTTCACGAAGCTGGTCGCCATCATCAGCGCGAAGGGCACCAGGCCCATGGCCGCGAGCGCCAGGATGAGGATGAGCGGGCGCGAGGCGAACGAGTCGCTGTTGACAGCCTCGTTGACCACCGAGTCGGGGATGGCCGCGCCCCCGCGCTTCTGAGCGAGCGCGGCGAAGGGATGAACGGCGACCACGGCCGCGAACAGCCAGGGCGGGACACGCGGGAGACGGGAGCGGGCGGAGGAAGGGAGGTTCACGGGCACGGTCGTCAGGAGC
>NZ_SRLV01000146.1:0-12186 GCF_006518205.1 Myxococcus sp. CA005
CTGGGCATTCACTCGCCGTTACGGCCCGTGCACTCGCTCACCCCGCTGAAACGGGGCTTTGTCAGTGGGCTTCACCGCAGGGGTCTCCCCTGTCGGCGCCACCCCAGCTATGCGGCCTTGACCTGTTGCCGCCTCGGGACTTTCACCCTACGGGTCCATGAGTTCCTCCAGGCATCACACAACTACCTTGACGCTCACCGCTACCGCCCCACACGAGAAGGTGGACCTGGACGCGGAATTGGGTATCCGCTGAACGAACCCCGTCTTCGGTGAGACGAGCAGACGCCTCATCTTGAGGCCGTGAGCGGGAAGCTCTCAGCGCGGCGACGACTGCTCTTCGGACGAGTCCGCAACCGGCTCGGGAACAGTGAGTGCGCCCACCTCGGCTGGGAGACCCCCACTTGGCGGGCCAACACCGCGGCACTCACCGCGCCTGGGTCCACCATTTGCTTCACCATCTGCGCATTGAATGCATCCGTGTACGACACTGCGTCCTGCCTGCTCTCGCCCTCAAGGCGTCGTCAGCTCGGCACGTCAGCCGAGGCGACTTCTTCCCTGACCCAGGGGGGGGGTACATTCCGACAGCGAGCCAAGTTAGATGCTGACTGGCCCACTTTCTGGAAACGGCCTGCCTCAATCCTGCGCTAGTGTCACTCTCATGGCAACCCTGCAAGGGCAGCACGTCTTTCGTCCTAGAGCTCGTGTCCTACGACTCCTCGGTGAAGAACTAATCAGCGACGAAACCATTGCCGTCGTCGAGCTAGTCAGGAATGCATGGGACGCAGATGCGCTAAGCGTCAAGGTCGCATTTCACAATGCCCAAAATGCACTTGGCGGAAGTCTTGACATCATTGATGACGGACACGGCATGTCGAAAGAGACCGTCCTTGGGTCATGGCTCCAACCTGCTACCCCGGACAAGAAACTTCGGCATGCATCTCCATCAGGACGGCCGCTTCTTGGCAAGAAGGGCATTGGTCGCTTTGCCGCTGATAAACTCGCTAGAAAGCTAGTACTCATCACAAAGAAAGAGGGAGAGACGACAGCAACAAGAGCGGTCGTCGACTGGAATCAGTTCGACGATCCTATGAAGTTTCTCGACGAAATCCATCCACAGATTGACTCCCATCCAACCCCTGCCACTGGCCATGGCACCAGTCTATTCCTCCAAGACCTCCGCAGCTCTTGGTCCGAAGACAGAATCGCCCATCTCAAATTAGAACTATTAAAGCTATTTCCTCCATTCAGATCCACAGAAGTTCTGGGCAGCCCTGTGATACCTCCAGCGCTTGCCACGTTCCAGGTAAAGCTGGAGGTTGATGGGATTTCCGAGGACATAGGCCATTTTCCGCAGTCACTCAGGACACTCTGTCCTTGGCGAGTGAGGGCTGTCGTTCGCGCACACAGCCCAACCGAAGACGAAATTGCAATTGCAATCAATAATGAGCCCGAGCGCGTGCGACCCCTTGGCGGAGGAGCAAAGGGAAAGAAGAGCGCAGCCGGCCATTTTGCCGTTGAAATCGACGTCTGGGTCAGAAGCGCAGAAGGACTGGCTGGTATTCGCGAGACACTGGATCTCTCGCTTCAAGAGGCCAGAGGACTGCTTGATAAGTGGTCGGGAATTTCAGTCTATAGAGACGGCTTCCGCGTCTTCCCTTATGGCGAACCAGGTAACGATTGGCTCGACCTCGACAAAGAGCGAATCAACACGCCCAAAGAGAGGCTCAGCAACAGCCAAATCATTGGATGCATCTACCTAAGCGAGCAAGACAACCCAGAACTTCGCGATCAGACCAATCGCCAAGGCTTGGTAAACAATGACGCCTTCAACGATCTTCGCTCAGCGATCAGGCAGGTCATCAGAGAGATCGAAAACCGAATACTCGTCGACAAGCCGACCACCAAGCAACGCCGATCCGGGAGGCGGCTCTTTGAACTGGAAAGTCTCAAGCGCTTGCGGGAAATAGCGGAAACATCAAAATCAGTTGCAAGCACGCAAGTCCTCGCAATGATTGGCGCAGCAGAGGCAGAAAAATCGTCCGCAGAAGAAACGATTTCGCAAGAAATTTCAAGATATCGTCGAATCCTAAGCCTATCAGTAGTAGCAACTCGGATGGCTCATGAAATCAGGCAGCAGGTCGACATTATCCGCCGAGCGATAGACAATGGCCTCAAGCGCCTAGCAAAAGCCTCCGTCACTATTGTGGGTGTATCCGAAGCATTGGCACGTGCAGATGAATCGGCGGGCATCGTGGCTCGGGAAGTGCGCAGACTCCTTCCGTTCACGCGCGCACGCAGAAAGATTGAGAAGATCGACCTCAGCAGGCTAGCCATCGACATCCAAAGCGATTTCACTGAACCAGCAAGCAAGAGAAACATTGAAATTAAATTTGCGTCACCGTCGAGTCCGGCAGAGGTCGAGGTAGACTATGGAGAGCTATATCAAGCCGTTAGAAACCTCGTCGACAATGCCTTGTTCTGGAGTCCAGAAGGAGGGCAAGTAACTCTCTCTGTTTTCGCAAAACACGGAAGTGCCTTCATAGCCGTCACCGACCAAGGACCCGGTGTGCCTACCGAGGATGAGGGCGTCATCTTCGAGCCGTATTGGTCGACCAAGCCCAACGGCTCCGGATTGGGCCTGCCGATCGCGGGCGAAATCGCTGCCGATTACGGAGGGAGTTTGAGCCTGAAGAAAAGTAGCACGATCGCTGGTGCATCATTTGAGATTGCAATTCCGCGTGCAAAATGAAACCTACCGAAAGAATCCTGGTAATCGACGACGATTCAGCATACGGAGCAACGGTCAAGGAATCGCTGGAATTGGATGACTACGAGGTCCAAGTCCGTGACTCTGCGGACAAGCTGAAAGAAGACCTTGAGACATTCCGCCCCCATGCGATCGTTTTGGATTTTGACCTAAAAGACGGTCCAAATGGACTTTCAGTGCTTCACCGCATTCGAGAGAGCGATGCCTATATCCCTGTCGTGCTCATGAGCGGCGCCCTCGGACTAGAGGCCGGAGAGGCCCGAACCGATCTGGCAATCAATGGCATTGACTTTATTCTACAGAAGGGCGACAATCCGAAGGCGCTCCCGGCTGTCCTTGAGCGCGAGATTGCGAAGCAGCGTCAAGTAATTGCCGCCCTAGACGAATGGGTTCAATACAGCCCGGATGCTGATGCGCCACTTTTAGTTACAGAAGATGGGTCTGAGTACTCGCTTCGACAAGCGCTGGAGGAGATGAAGAAGGCGACCTCAAAAGGCCGAGCTTTACTCAACCATTATCGCCAAGGGCTCACTCAGATACTCGCCAGTCAGAAACCGTGAAAACCGTAATCATCCGCCCAGGAGCGGCCGGGCCGCTTGACGCATGGGAAGCTGTTGCGCGGCGAATTGTTGATGTTTTTCTACAACACATCGTTCCACGCTCGTATATCGATTATGGCGCATTTTCCCCACAGGCCACCGCGCGCCTGCATGATGTATTGGAACGGAACGTCGCAAACGTCGTAGTCGCCTTTACGCACGGGCATGATGACCGCCTGCTTTGCCCAAGCAGTCAGACCGCCATTGGCACTGATGATGCGCATCTGATCAAAGGCAAGTTTTGTTACTTCATAGCCTGTTGCACTGCCGTCGCGCTTGGCCCTACTCTCATTGGCGCAGGCGCATCTGGCTTTGTTGGCTTTAAGATCAAGTACAAGTTTGCGACCCATCCCTCAATGTTCGATCGACAAACCAACGCATTGCTTGAGGGGATACTTGCACATTTGAACGGTGGCGCAGATGCAGCAACCTGTGCCAAGCTTCTTTCCAAAAGTCTTCTTGCGGCGTCACATGCGCTCGCACGCGACCCGAAGACTCCTCTTCCCGAAAAGGCCTTTGCAGTATGGGAAATGGTTAAAATGGCCAATGGCGTTGTTCATTATCCTTGACTGCGTCGGACGCACTGCGCTTGATCCGAGTAGTTGCTCGTGTCGCTGGCCAGTCGATGAGCAGATCGCCGGCAACTGACCGTCCGTCGGTCGGTTACGAAAGAACTACCTCTTCGTCGGCAGTGGCGAGGCAGGTTGGAACCTAGCGGGACTGAGCTCCCTGCTCGACACGTACGAGGCCGACGGCCGCTCTCAGCAGGTGATGTACCACGCAGGGCGGTGCTCGGTTGCCCTGCCTCCACCTTCGCGAAACTCGGCGCGAAGCCCATGCTCACGCACCTCCCTCATAATCGATGAAAGTTCCATACCGCCCACAACCCAGAGAACTCCTCCGGATGGAACGTTGTTGATAACCTCAAGCCCCCCTGGTGCGAGTGTCTTCGTGATTGCGTCCGCAATCGAAGCCGCATCTGCCTTCTGTCCCGCTCGGGCGAAGCTGATCAGGGCGATATTCACGGCTTCCGCAAGCTTGGGTAACGCTGCCTTCCGGAGGTTCTCCTGCACCTCCTTCGCGGCCCCCTTCCGGCCGGCGCGCGCAGCAGACAACGCGCCCGCCACATTGGCCGGGACGGGAAAATTCATGGCCTTGATAGCGCGCCAGCACTCCGCCTTCTTGCACCACTCCGTAACGTTCCGCCCCTCAGCTGTTCGCTTGATGGCTTCTTCAATGGGCATCAGCAGCCCACGAAGCGCCGCCTCCAACTGAGGCGTCAGCTTCTGCGCTCGCCAGATTTCGGCAAGATCCAAGCGCGCACCGACTCGTGATGCAAGATACGCCACCGAGTAAGTAACGATGTTCGCTCTGTACGCGCCAATCCTGGCTTCACGTGCAAGCGCCTGGACCTTACGGAAGATGATTGCCTTAGCTACGAGCTGGGTGAAGTACTGCTCGTCCGGGCTGAAATCGGGCTGCTGCGCTTTGAACAAGAGCATGAACTCCACGAAGTTTTTCTGGGATCCCTTGCTGACCAAGTCGGGCCGTTGACCCCAACTGTGCTCAAAGCCCGCAAGATCCGTCTTCGTGAACATCTGTGATGGCGGATGGATGCTGTCGAATTGTCGCTGCTTGGCGGGTGTAGAGGCCTTCCCGCGGGCTACCTGGTATTGACCGCGCGCGCGCTCGTAGAACCAGCGGCTCTGCTCGCCTGGTGCCCAAATCGTACGTGAGAGGCTCTCCAACTTCTGATGGAACAAATCGTTCGCGGAGAAATCGGCCTCGTTTACCTTGTTCTGGCTGTTCGCATACAGGGAGATGCGCGGAACGAGTGTCTCAAGATGCACCAAGCGCACCTGTGAGAGCTTCATCTGTACGAAGACCCGAGAGAGTTCCGCCTGGTCCTTCTTTCCAGCACGGTGGATGGAGGCCGTCGTCTGGCCACCGTTGACGATCTGCAACCCCCTGATCCAGACAAGAGCCGTCGTCCCGTCCGGGAGCAACTTCGTCTTCACGTCCTCCGCCACCGCTGTGATGCCGTTGTTGTAGGCGAAGAAGAGCTGAGGCTCCTTGAGCAGCGTGTCACGAATGCCGCGGTTGATCTTGCCACGAGCCTGGAGGAAGGAGCGAACGTTGAGTTCGAGGAGCCGCTCACCGTATTCGTCGTACAGCCTGAAGAGAACCTCCCCCGGAACCACGGCGAGGTAGGCTCCGTATTCGCCTTCGGAGATTGGAACCGGCAGACAGGGGATGGTGCGCTCGAATTCGCCAAAGTCGATATCGATCGTCTCGCGGACGCACCCCGAACTCATGCTCCGATACAGACGCTCGATGTCCCAGATATCCGCACGAACATCGATCCGGGATTGCTTGCTAATCTTCAGCGGCTTCTGCAGTTGGTGCTCACGCACCACACAATCCGTGAGCACGATCACGTTCACACGCTGCACACTGCCTTTGGAGAAGACCTCCCTGACCCGCTCCGCCATGTCGTAGGCAGGGTGGGCCTGTTCCATCTTGCTCGAGAGGTCAGCCGCGGCCGCACTGACGAAGTTCAAGGCACGCTGGATAGCCTGATAGACCTCTGTCATGCGCAGCGTCGGCGGAACGGGAGTATCTCTGTAGATACTGATGATGATATCGAGATGCTCCTCGTCCTCCCCCACGTTGTAACCGTTCGCCTTGAGATGACGGTTCCCGAGTTCCTTGCGGAAATAGCAGGTATGCCCACCAGTAATGGCACCGGCTTCCGCGATGATGTCCACCACCCGCTCGGTGAAGGCGTTCTCCTTGAACTCCGCCGCCTGCGAAGCACTCGCGTGACCCGACATCTCTCCTCGAGCAAAGGAAACGATTTCAGCGTGGAACTCACTAGCAAACTCAAGAAGCTCCGGGCTCAATGACATTGTCACTTCCCAACGATGAGTGCTGCCGCTGCATCCGGTGACAGCCGGTAGGCAGCGCATGCCGACAGCGCGACGGAGTACCGAACGTCTCCGACTCCGTCGGGTATGTCCGCTTCGGTGAGCCGGGGGAAGCAGCCCATCACGCGGTAGAAGTCATGTGACCGCACCACATACGCGGCCTCCCCGTAACGAACTGCGTGAACATCGAGATAGCCCCAGCTTCGGAGCTTCTCCTCGAACAGGGAAAGAGGCTGCCCGGAAGGGCGTAGTAAATCCCGCAGCGACGCCACCATCCCGACGAGAGTCTCGCCGGAATCATGTCGGATTTCGAGCGCCACATGCAGCAAGAGCAGCGCTGGCACATGCGTTTCGTCGAGCTGCCGGATGTTGGAGATCGCCACGTGATGGTGCGGGCTGCTCGCAGTCGTCTTCACCTCGACGGCGCAGGACGCGAACTGGAAGTCCTGGTTGCTCCGATCGGGCCCTGTCCATGCAAGGATGGCGCACTCTGCCCCCATGAGCCGAAGGGCTTGATGACGCAGACACCAGAGCTCACCATACAGACCGCGCTGGGCATGAGCCCCGAGACCTTCTGGACCATGCCGTTCGAGAAACTCCTGCCACCGACGGAGCCGCTCAACGAAGGTCGAGACAGCGTTGCGCTGGCCCACCGCCTTGGCAACGCTGTCGACAACATCCTGGGCAAGGACTCCAAAGACATCACGATATGGTGGGGCCGCGAGCCAGAGACTAAGCCTGACTGAATTCGGGCTGGGGTGCGGGTTAATCTCCCGCAGCAGCACGAAGCCAGCCGAAGAGAGACGCTCGCCAGCCATACGAAGCGCAGCGGGCCTGACATGGATGCAGACGAGCGGTACGTCAGATGGCCTGTCGAGGCCAGCATAGATTTCGAGACGAGATTCGGGGTAGAGGCGTCGCGCAACCAGCCCGGCCTGGAGCTTGGGCTCTTCGGAAATGAGCCTCCATGCCTCCTCGACAGACTTCACATCAGACTCCCATATTGTTGTTCCCAATAAACATTATTGACGCGATATGGAACCTTCAGTGCGGTTTCAGATGCAGGAAAGCTGACTGCCCAGCCGATTGGAATCGGACTGGTGAGCTGCAGCACCTTGCTGGTATCTGCCGCCGGATCCAGCGGATAAATAATGAGGAGACCACGGTCCTTGGGACGCACCTGGCGGATGAATGGGCCGCTGGGCGCCTCCGGCATCTTGTCCCGTTTCGTTCGACCAGAGTCAGGATGGAAATTATCCTTGGTCAACTTGAGCGCCCGTGCATACGCAGCAGCATCAAGGTCTATAGCCTCATCTCTCGGGCTTACCAAGCGACGGATCTTGTATAAGCCATTCGTGGCGTCTTTGTTTTTGGCCTGTCGCTTCGTGAGCCCGATGGGCAACCCAGCGATATTTTCCTTCACTCCCTCGCCACCGCCGAACAGCACCACAGTCCACTGACTCAACTCACGCTGGGAGAGCTGCTTCTTGATGTACTCGGAAAGCAAGACCCCCACAGCCTTTGTAGAGCTTTGCGGCACATGGAGTGTGGCCAAGAACTCAGCGACTTGTTCAGCCGACACCTCTGGCCATACGTAGGAAGTCACCCACTCCTCTGACCCACTCGGACGAGACTGAATCCAACCTGGAGCACGCCTGCCAAGCTTCTCAAGAAACCTGACCGTGCTGGCCAAGTTGTGTTCCAGCACCTCCCGCCGGGGGTCGAAGTTGGTCGTTTCGATGATATCTCCATCGAACGAGATCATAAGATCAACTCCGTTCCTCATCTTGACTGGAGAAGTAATCAGCAACGTTGAGTGTGAGCGAACCTTGAGCCCATAGTCGGCCGGAAAGCCACCCACGGCGGACATCCGATCAAATTCCTGACGCAGTTCTTCTCCGGCCATCGTCACGTGCTGGAACCAGTCATCGAGTTCCTCGGTCATGTACAATCGGCAGAGATCCAGATAGCCGGGCCTGTAGCCGAACCAGCGGCCCATCTGCATGAGAGTGTCGTACATGCGCGAGGCACGGAGGAAATAGCTTACCGAGAGCCCTTCCAGAGTCAGGCCGCGCGCGAGTTTGTCCCCCCCTACCGCAATGACGCTCAACCCCGTTGCGCGGTGCTCTTCGTAATCGAGCACGTCTCCAGCCGTGCCATTGATCTGCTTGACCTTGATGCCAGCGACAGCGGCCTTGAGGTGTAACGAAACCTTCGACCACGAAAGAACTGGCAGCGACAGATCATTGATGGATTGGGTGGTAGGAACGAAGTCCTCATCCCAGAGGCGACGCAGCTCCGAGTGAAGGCTTGTAACTCCCGCTGCCGTCCCCAACTCCAGGTGGTCCTGCACTTCCTTAAGAGCACGCTTCACCTGGCCGAAGACCTCCTTCTGCACATCGGTGAACCGGGTAACGTGCACGAGCATCGAGTTGTGCTCGTTGAGCTGTCCACGCGCGCGGCGTGCTGCACACACGAGCAGGAAAGAGTGCAGCGCCGTTCGCAGGGACGGTGGGAGCTCACTCTTCCCCTTGAAACGGGGCTTGTGTTCCTTCTTGTGAACAGGAGGTATCCAACCATTTCGCTCTCCAGGGTTGGGCGAGTCGGCATGGTCGGAGATGTGCCGTATGAGGCCGAGTGGCTCCCTCTCCTCGGCGTTCAGCATCGGGTCCGGGTCCAACCCGAAGACACGTACTGGGCCGACGTAATCGGAAGGTGCGGGGAGATTCGTGATGAAGCTCCTGGGGAACAGATCCGCACCGTGCTCGTCGGTCTGGCCAGCATCGTGGATGAAAATGTTGGCGAACGGAGTGGCCGTGTAGCCAACGTAGGCATTCCGCTCGAAGAGATGGAGCAACTTCCGGATCTGCTTGTTGATGGCGGTTGGATCGTGGTCAGGGTCCGGCCGCCCCTCTTCATTGAACTCCTGGGCCCGGGTGTCGATGGATGCGTTGTCCGCCTCGTCATCAATGACCAGGAGAGGCACATCGGGCACGACACGCCTCTCAACGTCACGGACTGTGAGCGTCTTCTGCGCGAAGCGCTCGACCCACGAATTCAGGTTTGCCAGCACTCGCGCGTTCTTCTTGACGACGAAGAGAAGCGGGATGCCTCCAGGCCCGATGTGGAAGTTTCGTCGAACACTCATCTTGAAGTCGCCGTCGTCAGCTCGAGTCGTGATGGTGTTCGCGCGAATACTGGGATCGATCAACCCGACGCCGATATGCTTTGAGATTGACCCTTCAACGGACTCGTCCTTGCTCTCGTACCCGAGGAAGCCTTCGTCCAAGCGAATCTGCGTTTGGCTGCGCAGACTCTTGTGAATACCCGCGAGGACGATGATGACCTTGTAGCCAGCGTCCGCCGCTTTACAGATGAGCCCCGTGTAGTTGGCTGTCTTTCCCGACTGAACGTGCCCTACTACCAAGCCCCGGCGGCTCCACATCCCCTTGCGGTTCGGGTCTTCGAGCCTGCCGAGCGTTTCATAGGTCAGTTCATCGAGCTTCTCGAGGCTCGCGGCAGCCCATCGCTTCTGCTGGAGGAGGCGCTGGTAGCGCTTCCAGAACTTCCAATCGATGTCCGACTTGCGGCTGTTCAGCCATGCGATGTGGTCCTCGTTGTGCTCGAGGGTCACTGCGTTGCCCATCCACACCGTGAATGAGGACTCCAGGTCCGCGACGAGGCGCTCGCGATCAACTTGGCTCTTGCTGTTCGGATCCATCTGCAGCGCAAGGTCGACCTTCGCTGCAATCATGTCCCGGGTCAGCACCTGGCCTTGCTGCACTTGGCCCCTGAGGAGAATCTGCGCAATGCTCCAGGCGCTATCGTAGGCATTGTTCATCTGCTCATTCCTTTCATGAGCTGCTGCTTGGCGCGACTCAGCGCTTCTTCGAGCCCAATTCGTTGATGGCCTTCGCGTACTGAGCGAATGGACGCATGGAGAGGATGCGCTCCCGAGCGGACTCCTCCGTTTCGCCATCTGCGCGCAGAGCCTTAAAGAGTTCCCCAAGCACCTCCGCGACCCTGGCGGGCGGCTCGCTTTCGAAGGCTTCAGCGTGGGCTTCGGGCTTCTCGGACGCATCCAGCCAGATTCGCTGGACGGGCACCGTCTCCTCCAGCAGACGAAGGAGTGCCTTGAGCGGCTTCTGATCACTGCCCTGGCGCTCGATGACGAACTTCACGAGCGGATGCTCCCTACGAACGCGATAGCCAAGCCGACCACGGGTGGTGACCGACTCCCAGGCATCATCGATTTCGCGAACACCTGATGTCCGCACTCGAGCTCCCCTGTGGACGAACACCTCCCGAGCCAGCTTGCGGACCGCATCCGCAAGCTCCCTCAGGCGCTCTTCCAGTTCCGTTGGAGGCCGGGCTCGGGACTTCTTGACATCGATCTCCCACTCGGCATCCGTCGAGTTGGAGATGTCCACCTTCAACCTGGCGAGCCTGTAGTGTTCCTCGGTCGCATACCCCAGACTGAGCCACCCTCCAGCGACCAGCAGGCGGCGCTCCCGATAGACATAGAAGCCCTGTTGGGTGTTCCAGCCCCCCGGGCCGGCAGCAGCCTCATACTCGTCCTCTCTCATGCGGTCCTTGTGCGGCAGGACGTAGCCAGTCACCTGGACCTGCTCCTTCCGGAGCTTCAGTGCCTCTTCAGGAAACTGGTACGTGGCCACATGAGAAGAGAGGAAGGGGTCCCATGGGCGAACCAGCGAGTCGGCATCGCGGCCATTGAGATATATGCGCAAGGGCGGCCGACCGTCCTCTACTTCGAGGTACCTGTGAAAAACCATTCCAAGGTGCCGCCCTACAGTGCGCGCCAATGCGAGGAAGCGGCTCTGGGCCTGGGCATCGTCTTTGCGCACCTTCCCAACGATGCGGTCCATCTGCTCCCACAGCACGAGAGTTCCCTGCCGCTGCCCGTCCAGCGTGGAGAGACGGGAAGCAGAGCCTGGGGCCTCCGTCTTGAGCAGGCGCCACTCCCTGCTGTCTCTCACGTAATCGAGGTCCCAACGCCGGATGGCCCACCTGCCTCCGGCTTTGAGCGTAGCAACCGTGAGACGGCGTGCCTGAGAGAAGGAGGCCGTCTTCAGGCCAAGACCGAACCGCCCGAGATCGTTCGGCGCCCGTTCGTCCAGCGGACTGCGATTGCCAGGGCGCATGGCATCCGCCAACTCAGCCTCGGACATCCCGCGGCCGTCATCCCGCAGAGTGATGTGCGAGTCCTCACCACCCCAGTGGAAGGTGAGCCAGACGTTGCGCGCTCCCGCCGTGATGCTGTTGTCGATCAAGTCCGCCAGCGCCGTCTGCACGCTATAGCCCACTGCCCGAAGCGCCTCGAGCATGGACGACGCCCGCGGCTCTGCAATCTCGTAGTCGGCCTCCGACACGACTTCGCCAACCTTGCGCAACGCTCCCTCGTCTTCCCCGGCAGGCCCCCCGGAGCGCGTATTAGCCCCGAGCAATAGAAGCCAGCCCCCCGGTGGCAGGTCTGTTCCACATTATCCTAGTTTCCGAGCTCCCAAGAAGCGGCTCCGGGAATGCAGACCGAGCAGATAACCGAGCGCCGTCACCGGTACGGTACCAGGGTTACCTAAGACCCTCTGGCGACAAGGAGTCGACTGTGGCAGGCGCAGCCAAGGTGCAGTCCGGGCAGACAGACAGAGTGTGGCGTCATCCGCCCACGCGTGGCACGGCAGCTGAACAGTCAGCCCGACATGCTTGGTCTGGTACAGGCTCCTACGCTGGTTGACCGCCCATGAATACCACTACTGCGTCAGGGGTAGGCAGAAGGGAGAGTGGGCGACGGAGGGCTGGGCGGGCAGGCCCTCATTGCATTGGCCGCCATCCGCCCCACTCATGAAGCAGGTATGGACTCCTTCATGAACGCCGC
>NZ_SRLV01000147.1:0-11767 GCF_006518205.1 Myxococcus sp. CA005
CTTCCACGCGGGCTGGATGGTGGGCGCGGCCGGGGTGACGGCCTCCGCGCGAGCCAGCAGCGCGTGAAGTTGGGCGATGAGCACGGGCGGCTTCACCGGCTTGACCAGGTAGGCGTCCGGGACGGGCTGGTCCGCGGGCCCTTCCGTGCGAGGCGCATAGCCGCTGACGAAGATGACGGGGATGTGCTTGAGCGTGGGCTCGGAGCGGAAGTGGCCACAGAGTGCGTAGCCGTCCATTCCGTCCATATTCACATCGGAGATGAGCACATCGGGCGGGTGCGCCAGGGCCTGCTGAAGCCCCGACGCGCCGTCGGCCGCCGTGGTGCAGTCAAACTCGCCAGAGAGCAGGAGACGGAGCGTCTCCCGCATCGTCCACGAATTCTCGACGATGAGGACCTTCGGCTTCACGACACCCCGACTCTCAGGGAGGCAGCCGCCCGGCGGTGCCCGGTGCACACGCTCTCCCCCGGCGAAAGGCCCAGCATCACCCCACGGGCCAGCCGGGGCAAGAGGGGGTGCTCAGCACCCCTTGGGGCCGTGGGGTCCGTGGCGCGGCGCCTACTCCTCGGGAGGGGGGCTCACGAGGCCCTGACGCGAGACGGCGGAGTCGGGCTCCTCGTCGCCTCGGGCCTCCCTGTCCGGGACATCTTGGGACGTCCACTCCTCGCCGCGCTCCACGCGCGCCTCCCACGGCGTGTCGGCGTGGGGCGCCGCGTCGCCGTGCTCGTGGGCGAGGTGCCGGGAGGCGTCCGCCGCGCCACGGTCCTGCGCGTCCGCCACCTGCCCGCGGTTGCGCGGTTGGAAATTCTCTCCGGCGTGGAAGCCCGCCTGCTGGTCATCGCCAATGTCCCTGGGCCGCGCGTCCTGGGGGCCCTTGTCCTTCTTGCCAGCCATGGTGCCGTCTCCGTGGGTAGGGAGGGCGTGAGGTGCCGCCCCGTTCGCTTCAAGTTCAGAGCGGGCGGCCCCTGGGGCAACGACGCCAGGGCCCATTGATGGGAGGGCGGCCTAGCGAGGCGGAGGCGGCGCCTGCCGGGCCAGGGCCGGTCCCCTTCGCGACAGTTGTGCCACCACCTCCGCGAGCCCCGCGGTGGGCGCGGCGACGCGGCAGGCGGCCCCGCCGTGGACCAGCCCCACCACCTGCATGCGCGCGTCCACCAACGGCGCGCCGGAGTCTCCCGGCCGGCCCCGGATGGTGGTGAAGAGCGCGGCGGGCACCTCGGGAAGCGAAGGGCAGCGGCCCAGCCGTTCCAGCACGGCCTGCTGAGGTTCGTCGGGACGGTCATTGCGGCCCGCGAACACCAACTGTTCGCCCGGAGCGGGCAGGGCCTGGGCGACGTCCAGTGGACGCACCGGCGCTGGTGCGTCCAGGCGGAGGACGGCGATGTCCCGGCCCCGGTCCACGTGCACGGCGCTGCCGTCCATCCGGCGTCCGCCCAGGAAGGACAAGGGCACCCGCGTGTCCTCATTCCGGAGGCAGTGCGCGGCGGTGAGAATGTGCCGGCCGTCTTCCACCACCACGCCCGCGCAGTGGCCCGGCTCCAGCGTCACCGTCGCCGCCGCCACGTCGTCGAGGTCCGGCGGTGTCTCCTCTTCCGACGTGTGGCATGCCGTCAGCAGCAACGCCCCCACGCCCGCCCCCAGCCACGTCCTCCAGCCCGCGTCCCTCATCCGTCACCCTCGTGGCCCGCTCACCCGGCCGGCGCCTTCTCGAGGGAGGATGTGCACCCACGCGTCCGGGGCTTCGGGCAGGGCTGCCAGGCCGCCGTCCAGCCGAGGCCCCTGTTGTCAGGTGCTTGTCGCCTGGGGCCGCATGCGCGGTACGACACTCAACGCCGACACGGCACTGATGATGTGTGCCTGTCGCAAGGAAACGTGATATCCCATTAACTTCTGCATTTCGCTGACCCCGCCGGTTCCCCTTCGTGAGCGACGAGGAGAAGACAGCAGTCCTGGACGAGCGCAGCCGTCCTCCAAGTTCATGGGGGGACCGCATCCGCACGCCCATCACCCTGCCGGGAGCGCGCGCCGGGGAGCGCCGCTCGTTGGCCGTGGGCATGGTGGTGACGGGGCGCTACCGGGTGGAAGGGCTGCTGGGCGAAGGCGGCATGGGCCGCATCTGGCTGGCCACGGACCTGCACGAGCACCGCCGGGTGGCGCTCAAGGAGATGCAGGTCCCCGCGGGCCTGACGGCGGGCAAGACGGAGGAGCTGGTGCTGATGTTCCGGCACGAGTTCTTCGCCATGAAGAAGCTCCAGCACCCCGGCACCCTCAAGGTCTTCGACTGGGGCATGACGGAGGCCGGCAACCGCTTCATCACCATGGAGGTGGTGGACGGGCAGGACCTGAGCTCGCTGGGGCGTGAGTCGCCACTGGACACGCGCACGCTGTACCGCGTGCTCATCCAGATGTCCCAGGTCCTGGCCTTCCTGCACTCGCGGCTGTACGTGCACTGCGACATCAAGGCCAGCAACATCCGCATCACCAGCGCGGGCGCGGTGAAGCTGATGGACTTCGGCGTCATGCACCAGCTGGGCACCCCCAGCCCCGGCCGTCTCAAGGGCACGCTGGAGTACCTGGCGCCGGAGTGGCAGCGCGGCGCGAGCATCGACGGGCGCGCGGACCTCTATTCGCTGGGCGTCATGGCCTACTACCTGGTCACGCGCCGGCTGCCCTTCAAGCGCAACACCCCGGCGGCGCTCCTGGCGGACCACCTGACGCGGCCGCCGCCGAAGCCGTCCACGATTTGTCCGGTGGATCCGCAGCTGGAGGAGATCATCCTCCTGCTGTTGGCGAAGGATCCGCGCGAGCGCTTCCAGGACGCCAGCGAGCTGATGGAGGCGCTCTGCCACGCCAGCGGCGAGCCGATGCCGGAGGAGCCGCTGTCGGCGCGCGCCAGCTACCTGCACGTGCCGGAAGTGGTGGGCCGCGCCGCGGAGCTGGAAGCGCTGATGAACGGCCTGGCCGAGGCGGACTGGGGCCAGTCCCGCGCGGTGCTCATCGGCGCGCCCGCGGGCGTGGGCAAGACGCGGCTGCTCCAGGAGTTCGAGCTCCAGGCGAAGCTGGCGGAGCTGCCCTTCGGCCGGGGCCAGTGCCGCGCGGAGGGACAGGCGCCGCTGACGCCCATCGTCCAGGCGGTGCGGTGTCTGGTGCCGCTCACGCCCTCGGAGATGATGGAGCGCCTCGGGCCGAAGCTGCGGCAACTGCTCCCGGGCCTGACGCCGGACGCGGGCGAAGTGCACCCGGTGGCGGGCGAGGAGAAGCTGGCCTTCTTCGGCGCGCTGGCGGAGTGGGTGCAGGCGCTGGGCCGGCGGATGACGCTGGTGCTGTGCTTCGAGGACCTGCAGTGGGCCGACAGCGCCACGCTGGAGGTGCTCAACGTCCTCATCCGCGCGCTGTACGGCACGCGCGGCATGGTGGTGGGCACGTTCCGGAACGGCGAGCTGAGCCGCCTGAGCCTGGCCTTCCAGACGGTGGACGAGAAAATCACCACCCGCATGGACCTGGAGCCGCTGGCCGCCGAGCACGTGCGTACGCTGGTGGAGCTGGCGCTGCCGGGGCTGGCCGTGCCCGCGGCCTTCGTCACGCGGTTGCATGAGACCACGGGCGGCAATGCCTTCTTCGCCACCGAGTGCCTGCGCGCGCTGGTGGAGGAAGGCGCGCTGACGCGGGTGGGCGGCCGGTGGAGCGCCGTCGAGGGACTGGACACACGGCCGCTGCCCGCGAGCATCCACGACGCGGTGCTCGCGCGCCTGGGCAGTGCTCCGGCGGAGCAGGTGTCGCTGCTGCGCCAGTTGGCGCCCGCGGGCCGCAGCCTGGAGCTGCCCATGCTCCGCGCGCTGGCGGAGCTGCCCGAGTCCGAGCTGTTCGCGGTGCTGGACGGCATCGTGGAGCGGCAGTTCCTCCAGGAGGTGGAGGGCCGCTACGTCTTCACGCACGACACCGTGCACCAGGCCGTCTACGACAGCACGCCCGAGGATGCGCGGCGCGTGGCGCACGGCCGCGTGGCGCTGGCGCTCCAGACGCTGCACTCGTCGCGGCCGGAGCTGTCGCGCACGGTGGGGTGGCACTACCTGCGCTCGTCGGAGCCGGAGCTGGCCATTGGCCCGCTGCTGGACGCGGGACGGGCCGCCATCGAGGCGCAGGCGCTGCTGGAAGCGACGCTGCTGCTGAAGGAAGCGGCGATGCTGCTGGAGGCCGCGCCGGACTTCCCGGGACGTGACAGGCTGCTCTTGCGCATCTGGGTGACGATGGTGGAGGTGGGCTATTCGAGCGACCCGCCCACCTCGCTCGTCTTCGCGCGGAAGCTGAGCGCCCATTGGGCCTCCACGGTGGACCTGGTGGACGGGCGAACGCAGGCGGTGGCCGCGCTGGAGGCCGCGTGCGCCGCGCCCGAAGCGGAGCGTCCCGCGCGCCTGAAGGCGTTGTTCCGCGAGCGGGAGGCGGACACGTTCGCCAGCACCGCGGACGTCTTCTGGAAGCAGGCCGAGCTGCGCATCCTCCAGGCCATGGCGCTGGCCAGCGTGGGCCGCACGGAGGAGCTGACGGCGCTGCTGGAGCGCGTGCGGGCCGAGCAGCCGGAGGTGTCGCCCTACCGCGCCGCGGTGCAACTGGCGCCTGCCCAGTTGTGTGCCTACACGGGCCGCTTCTCCGGCGTGCTGGAGACGCAGTACGAGCAACTGAACCGGCTTCGCGGGCTGTGCGAGGTGATGGGCCGGCTGCCCAAGCGCCTGGCGTGGGCGCTGGGCATGGGTGGCTTCACGATGAACATGAACCTGGCGCTGCGCGGCGAGCCGCTGGACGCGCAGGCGCTGCGCGACGGGTACGCCGTGGCGGAGGCCCATGGGTTCACGGATGTGCGCGGCTTCCATCTGTTCGCGGTGGTGACGCGCGCGGCCTTCACGGGCGACGGCGCGGCGTTCGTCCCGGCCTTCACGGAGAAGACGGAGCTGGTGCGGCGGCTGGGCAACCCCCGGTTGATGGAGCGCAACCTGGCCCTCTTCACACCGCCGTACTACCTGGAGCGCGGCGAGCACGAGCACGTGGCCGCGGTGGTGGCCCGCGCCGAGGCGCTGGCGCGGGTGCTGCCGGAGGACCGGTGGCTCCAGTGTCACCTGCGGGTGTATCAGGCCTGCCGCGACGTGCTCTTCGAGGATGCGGGCGCGGCGCGCCGCTCACTTCCCGCGGCCCTTGCCGCCGCGCGCGAGGGCGGCGTGCGCATGGAGACGCTGCTGCGCGTCTACCAGTCCCGCTTCGAACGGGAGCAGGGCAACCTGGTGGCGGCGCAGGACGCGGCGGAGGCGGCGCTGGCGCGGGCCACGGACCCGGTGCTGGCCAATCCGTGGGATGAAATCCTCTCCCGCCGGGCGCTGGCGGCGCTGCTGCCCGGTGAGGAGGGCCTGACGCACCTGCGCCGGGCGCTCGCGCTGGCGGAGCTGACGGGCAACGTGCTCCAGGTGGGGCTGGTGCGGCTGGCGCTCGCGGAGCGCGCGCGGGACGCGGAGTCCTCGGTGGTGGCGCTGGAGGCGGCCGAGGCGGCCTTCATGGATGCCCGGGCCTCCAGCCTGCTGGCCCTGGCCAGCTCCCTGCGGGGGGCGCTCCAGCGCCGGGCCGGGGAGCTGCGTCAGAGCGCCTGATGTGACGCTGGAAAGTCGACGGGACTGTGTCCTCACGGCCCGGACGCGGGGCGTTAGACTCGGGCCATGGCCCCGACCCCACTGCGGTTCCTGCTGGATTTCATCTCGCCGTATGCCTACCTGGCCTGGACGCGCCTGCCGGCGCTCGCCGCGCGCCATGGCCGCACCGTGGAGCCGGTGCCCGTGCTGCTCGCGGGGGTGCTCAACGCGACGGGAAACATCGGTCCCGCGGAGGTCGTGCCCAAGCGGGCCTACATCTTCAAGCAGACCTTCCGCATCGCCCATGACCTTGGCGTGCCCTTCGCGCCGCCACCGACGCATCCCTTCAACCCGCTGCTCGCGCTGCGAGTGACGGCCGCCGTGGATGACGTGGAGGCCCGGAGCCGGCTGGTGAGCGCCCTGTATGTCTCCGCCTGGGGCGGCGGGAAGGGGGCGGAGTCGCCCGAGGCCGTGGGCGCGGCGATTCAGGCAGCGGGGCTGGACGCCCAGGCGCTGCTCGCGGCGGCCCAGACGCAGGAGGTGAAGGACCGGGTCCGGCGGAACACCGAGGCGGCGGTGGCCGCCGGGGCCTTTGGCGTGCCCACCTATCTGGCGGACGGCGAGCTGTTCTTCGGCGTGGACTCGCTGGGGCACCTGGAGCAGTTCCTGCGCGGCGAAGACCCGCTCACCCCGGCGGACGTCGAGCGCTGGCGCACGCTGCCAGCCAGCGCGTCCCGGCGCTGAAGCCAGCGCACGCGGGCGCCGCTTTCCGCTAGGGTCCCGGAGTCATGGTCTCCGGTCGGCCCGCCTTGTTGACCTCCCTCGTTCGGCTCCTCGCGCCCGTGGCGTGGGGGGCAATGCACCTGGAGGTCCTCCCTTCATGAACGTCCTCGCCGAGTTGGGCATCGCCGTCGCCGGCCTGGTGCTGGCGCTCGTGCTGCTGTCCATGAATCTGTGGCGCAGCATCCTCTTCCTCTTCCCGTCCAGCGTGCGGGTGGAGCCTGAGGCGCCCGCGGACCAGATGGATTTGCCCCTGGAGCTGTCGGGGCGCGCCAACCAGCTCCAGGCGCTGGGGTTCGTGCCGCTGGGCAGCCACGAGGAGAAACCGCGCCTCCAGCGCGCCACGCGCTCCTACGATTGGGCCCACCCGGGTGAGTGCGTCTTCGCCACGCTCCACGAGGGGCAGGGCGGCGCGCCCCGGCTGTACCTCCTCACGCCCCTGGCCTCCGGGGGCTTCGTCATCACCGCGGACTACCGGCGCCCGGCGCTGGAGGTGCCCGGCGTCTACCTGGCGGGTTCACTGGAGGACGCTCCGCCCGACCGCCTGCTGCGCGCGCACCTGCGCCGCCTGGACGGGTTGCAGCCCGCCGGGGATTTCACCTGGGAAGGCAGGGTGGCAGCCGGGCGTTCCTGGTACCAGGGGCTCGGTCGCAAGGAAATCCGGAAACAGAACCTTCAAGGTTTGTTGTGGACCGTCATCGCGCTTGCCATCGTCGCCAGCGCCTTTTTCGGGCCGCGCGCGCCCTAGGGCCGCCCGTCCCACACGTCACGACGTCACGGCGCGCGTGCACCGCGCGCCCCATGAGAGTAGGTAGACGACCACCATGAAGAGCGTGTCCAAGAACGAGGAAATCTACTTCCTGTCCGGCAAGCGCACCCCGTTCGGTACCTACGGGGGAAGCCTGAAGGACCTCAGTGCCACCGACCTCGCCGTGGAGTCGGCGAAGGCCGCGCTGGCCCAGGCGAAGGTGTCTCCGGAAGACGTCCAGCACGTCGTCTACGGCAACGTGGTGCAGACCAGCGCGGACGCCATCTACCTGCCGCGCCACGTGGGCCTGCGCACCGGCGTGCCCGTCCCCGTGCCCGCGCTGGGCGTCAACCGGCTGTGCGGCTCCGGCTTCCAGGCCTTCATCACGGCGGCGGAGCTGATGCTCACCGAGCAGGCCGCCGTCGTGCTGGCCGGTGGCACCGAGTCCATGAGCCAGGCCCCCCACGTCATCCGCGGCGCCCGCTGGGGCCTGCCACTGGGCAAGGGCAGCCTGGAGGACATGCTGTGGACGGCCCTCACCGACAGCTACACCGGCCAGCCGATGGCGCTCACCGCCGAGCAGCTCGCGGTGGACTACTCGCTCACGCAGGACCAGGTGGACGAGTACGCCGTCCTCACCCAGAAGCGCTTCGCCGCCGCGCAGGAGGCGGGCCGCTTCCAGGATGAAATCGCCCCCGTCACGCTGAAGACGAAGAAGGGGGAGACGGTGGTGTCCCGGGACGAGCACAACCGCCCGGAGACGTCGGTGGAGAGCCTGCGCAAGCTGCCCAAGGTCTTCAAGAAGGACGGCGTGGTGCACGCGGGCGCGGCCAGCGGCATCTGCGACGGCGCCGGCTCCATGGTGATGGCCACCGGCAGCTTCGTGAAGAAGCACGGCCTGCAGCCCATTGGCCGGCTCGTCAACTGGGGCGTCTCCGGCTGCGACCCGAAAATCATGGGTATCGGCCCCGCGCCGGCCATCCGCCAGCTGCTGGAGCGCGCCCAGTGTCAGCTGTCGGACATCGACCTCTTCGAGGTCAACGAGGCCTTCGCGCCGCAGTACCTGGCGGTGGAGAAGGAGCTGGGGCTGCCCCGCGAGCGCACCAACGTCAACGGTGGCGCCATCGCCGTGGGGCACCCGCTGGGGGCTTCCGGCGCGCGCATCACCACCACGCTGGTGTACGAGCTGAAGCGTCGCGGCGCCCGCTATGGTATCGGGTCCGCCTGCATCGGTGGCGGCCAGGGCATCGCGGTGCTCGTCGAGGCGCTCTGATGGCACAGGACTTCCAACCAGGACGCGAGATGAGCAACGAGGTGGACGCGAAGACGGCGCGTGAGCGGGCCAAGGCCATCGCGGAGCAGCGCCGCGCCGAGCGTCGCAACCGCAAGCGCAAGTGCGTGGTGTGCAGCGTGGAGGAGAGCGACAAGACGCCCCTGACGGCACACCCCGAAGGCATTGGCCCGGCCTGCAAGGACGAGGTCACCTGCCTGTCGCGCAAGGCCGCCAGCGGCCGGTGACGTTCCAGCCCCCGGGCCCGCGCGCTCCGTGCGAGGCTCGGGAGCCCACCTCCCGGGTGGGGTGCCAGGACGCGCAAGGGCCGGATTGTCGGGCCCGATTCTTGATGGCGGAATCGTCTCGGGGTAAACGTCCAGAATCTCTGGTTTATGACGAGGGTCGGAATGGGCGTTATCAGCTTCACGGGCGTCAAGGTGTTCTCCACCACGCTCGCGCGTGACCGCGAGAACATGGGTGAGAACATCACCAAGTGGCTCAAGGAGAACTCCAACCTCGAGGTGGTCGACCGGGTGGTGACGCAGTCCTCCGACAAGGAGTTCCACTGCTTGACCATCACGCTCTTCTACAAGCCGAAGGCCTGATTGGCCGCGAGGCAGTTGACGAAGCGTGGGTGTTCGAGGGCGCTTTCCCCGGTGTCGGGGATGGGCGCCCTTCGTCATTTGGGGTTGCGAAGCGAGCGGTGTTCCACCACCTTTGGACGGCTCTGAGCAACGAGAGGATGGTGTACTGAATGCGACCGATGAGGAGCTTCGGAGGCGGGGGCGGCGGCATGGGACTGCCCGGCCTGGAGACCACGGCGTCCAAGTTGGCGGTGGCGCTGGTGGCGGGCTCCGTGATGTTCCATCTCACGAAGTCGCAGTCGGGTGGTTTGCTGCTGCTGTTCCCGGACCTGGTGTTCGGCAAGCTCTACCTGTGGCAGCCGCTGACGTATGCCTTCATCGAGTCCAGCCCCATCGGCATCATCTTCGGCGCCATCATCACCTGGTCCATTGGCGGCTACCTGGAGTCCATCTGGGGCAGCAGGCGCCTGTTGATGGTGGCGCTGGGCATCGCGGTGAGCGCGGGCCTCATCACCTCGCTGCTGGCCATGCTGGTGCCCGGCGCGACGGTGCAGGCGTACGCGGGCGGCAACGTCATGACGTCGGTGCTCTGGGTGTCCTACGGACTCTCCATTGGCCGGGGACAGACGAACTTCTGGGGTCTGCCGCTGTCGGGCAACGCGCTGGCGGGCATCGGTGCGGGCTTCGTCGTCCTGTCGGCCGTCACCAGTGGCTGGCAGACGCAGGTGCCGGACCTGCTGGGCCTCTGCATGGCGTTCGCCTACGTGCGCGGGGCCAGCCCGCGCAAGCTGTGGCTGCACCTGCAGCACTGGCGGCTGCAGCGTCAGTTGAAGGGCCGCTCCAAGCACCTGCAGGTGGTGCGGCAGGACCGGCCGGACCGGGACCAGTACCTCAACTGACGCCGGGCCCTTCGCGACTCAGTGGGCCGCCTCCGGGTGGCCGTACTGCTTGAGCTTGCGGTAGAGCGTCGCCACGCCGATGTCGAGCTGCTCGGCGGTGCGCGCGCGGTTGCCGCCGTTCTGCGCCAGCACCGCCAGGATGTAGTGCTTCTCCATGTCCTCCAGCCGCTGCGGATTGCCGGTGGGCACCAGGCTGGGAGGCGCGGCGCGGACCTCCTCCGGCAGGTCCTCCCGCTCCACCCGAGTGCCCTCGCACAGCGCCACCGCGCGCTCCACGGCGTTGCTCAGCTCACGCACGTTGCCGGGCCACGCATAGCGCAGCAACTGGTCCGCCGCGTCCGGGGACAGGCCGGATACCCTGCGGCCCAGGCGCTCCGCGGCCTCGGCGAGCAGCAGCCGCGCCAGGGGGAGCACGTCGTCGCGGCGCTCGCGCAGCGGCGGAATCTTCAGCTCGATGACGCGCAGCCGGTAGTAGAGGTCCTGACGGAAGCGCCCCTGGCGGACCTCCTCCGCGAGGTCGCGGTTGGTGGCGGCCACCAGCCGCACGTCCACCTTGCGGCTGGTGTTCTCACCCACGCGGCGCACCTCGCGCTCCTGCAGCACGCGCAGCAGCTTGGCCTGCATGGACGGTGGCACCTCGCCCACTTCATCCAGGAAGAGGGTGCCGCCATGGGCCGCTTCGAAGAGGCCGGCCCTGTCGTGGGTGGCGCCGGTGAAGGCGCCGCGCGCGTGGCCGAACAGCTCGCTCTCCAGCAGGCTCTCCGTGACGGCGGCGCAGTTGACGGCGACGAAGGCCGTGTGCGCGCGGCCTGACTCGTCATGGATGAGGCGGGCGATGCGCTCCTTGCCCACGCCGCTCTCGCCCGTGACGAGCACCGTGGAGTCCACCTTCGCCACCCTTCGCGCCAGGTTGATGATCCGCTGCATCGCCTCCGAGCGCGCCACCATGCCCGCCGGGTCCTCCGTCACGCCCGCGCGCGCCAGCGACTGCCGCTTCGCGCGCAGCTTGCGCTCCGCCTGCCGCAGCGCCTCCGTCACCTGCGCCAACATGCCTTCCATGCACTGGGTTTCATAGAGGCGCAGCACCTCCGTGCACTCAGTGCTCCACTCCTCGGCGGGACGGCCCACGTAGTGGCAGGCCGCGTCTCCCTTGCCCACGCAGCGCAGCTCCGTGCCGTAGATGGGCTTGCCGTTGACGTAGCTCATGTAGCCGGACGCGAAGCCGGTGAGGCTCCAGCACACCGGCTGGTCGGACTGGCCCAGGTGCAGCAGGTGCTGCTCGGCTTCATAGGAGTCGTGCCACTGCGCTTCGGCGAAGGGCTCCGGGCCTTCGTCCGCGCGGCGCTGGACGGGCTCCACCCGGACCTGTCCCTGGAGGGTGTGCAGCCGCCCGCCGGCACGGCGCCACAGGGATTCGTCCTTCCAGGGAACCGCGCCCTTCATCGCTTCGGCTGTACGCCAGCCGTGCGCGTAGCCCAGGCGCGTGAAGGTGCCGCGCGCCGCCGTCATCCCCATCAGCTTGATGAGCTCCTTGCGAAGCAGCCCCAGCGCCACCGGGTCCATCAGCAGCACGCGCTGGCCTCCGAAGTGGATGAGTCCACCCCCCGGGTCGAACGACAGCAGCTCACTCAAGTCCAGCTCGAAACGGCCACCCACGCTGTAGGACTCCTTCCAAAATGAGTGGAGTCTCTATCGTTTTGAGAGGCCCGTTGCACGGAAGGTTTAGGGGGCGGAGCAAATCCAATAGGTTGGAGTTTTGGGTGTCGTGGTCTTCCGGTTGCATTAGAAGGCGGCCGTCATGGGCGACGAACTCGACAGACGCGTGGTGCTTCAAGGCGCGGCGGCGGCCGGGGTGGTGGGTGTGCTGGGGG
>NZ_SRLV01000148.1:0-11702 GCF_006518205.1 Myxococcus sp. CA005
GGCCTCCGCGGCGGAGGCGGGGCCAGCCAGGGCGAGCAGCGCGGCGAGGAGACGGGAGCGCATCACTCCTTCACCTCGGACAGGACATCCTGGAACTCGGCGTCCAGCTCGCGCAGCGCCTCGTCCTTCTGCGAGGAGAGCGTCTGGATGGCCGTCGTCTTGTCCTGCTTCTCGTTGAAGGCCACGTCCACCACGCCCACGTCCGCCTTGAGCACCAGGTCGTAGAACTGCTGCCGCACGCGGCGGATGCTGTCGTAGGCGATGCGGCCCACCAACTGCCTGGCGTCACCGGAGACGGCGGCGACTTCGGCCTCGTAGCGCTCCAGGAGTTGCTGCTCGGCCACGACCTTCTCGCGGATGACGCGGCCCCGGCGCTCCAGCCGCTCGCGCACCACGTTCCGGGCCGTCGTCACGCGTTCGCGCAGGCCGTCCAGCCGGCCGCGCACGCCGTGGGTGCGCCGCAGCGTGGCGAGGACCTCCGCGTCCGCCCGGGGCTCCGCCTCGCGCAGGATGGCGTGCTCGCGCCGCAGGGAATCGGCATAGGCGACGCGGATGGCGCGCTCGCCGGCCAGGGTGGTGTCCACGGCGTTGCGCTCGTCCGCCAGCCGCGCGCGCGTGGCGGTCAGCTCCGCCTTGAGGTCCTTCAGCGTCTGGACCTCGGCCTGCAACTGCAGCAGGAACTCGCGCTCCTCGTCCGGAGGCGTCTGCCGGTGCGTCCGCGAGTCATCCACCCACTTGCGTATCGAAGCGGCGATGGCGTTGAGCGACTGAAGCTCGAAGTCGAGCCGGTAGGCCTCGCGGTCCAACTCGTCCACGCGCCGCTGCATGCGCTCGCGGCGGTCCTCCAGCGTCTTCAACGAGGTGGGCAGCGCGGAGAAGCGGCGCTCCAGGGCTTCACGCGCGTGCTGGGCCTCCGTCAGCCGCGCCAGCTCGGCGGGCGTGAGCACGGCCTGCATCGCGAGCGTCTCGACCCGCACCAGCTCCGCCTCCGCTTGGGTGAGGGCGGTGTCGACCGCGTCCGCGCGCGTGTTGGCTTCCTGCAGCTCCGGGAAGGTCTCCAGGCCGCGCGTGTCCAGGGCGTGGAGGATGCGCTGGGCAATGGCCGCGGCCTCGCTCCGGCCCCGGCGACCGCTGTCGATGTCCTCCACCGTCCGCACCGCGTCCGCCACCTCGCGCTGCGTGGTGGCGTACTTCAGCACCAGATGCGGCAGCACCGTGCGCATGTCCAGCGGGCCGTCCGCGCGCACCAGCAGCCGGTCGAAGTACGCCACCGGGTCGCTGTGCGAGCTCAGCAGCGCGTCCACCTGCTCCCTGGGGGGCCGGAAGGTGTCGATGACCTGGGTATAGGTGTCGGTCGCCTCGTCGTACCGGCGCAGCTTCTGGAGCAGGTTGCCCTGGAGGATGCGGCCTTCGGCGGCGAGCTGCGAGTCGGGCGCCACCAGCAGGAGGATGTCGATGGCGTTCTTCGCCTGCTGGTAGTGGCCCCGTCGCACGTGGACCCAGGCGGATTCGTAGAGGGAGTCGGGGAAGGACTCGCTGTCACGCGGCACCTGGCCGTAGCGGTCCAGCGCGTCGTCGAAGCGGCCCGTCTCGTACAGCAGCCGTCCCAATGACATCAGCGCCAGCTCGCGCACGCGGCGGGCTTCCTCCTCCGGCGTGGGCGCGGAGCGGCGAGGACCCGTCCTGCCCGGAGCGGCCTGTGCGGCCTGGGCAGAGGGCGGGGTGGCCAACTGTTGGAAGCGGGTGATGGCCGCGGGCAGGTCACCTTCCTGCACGGACAACACGCCCAGGTGGTAGGCGGCCTGGAGCCGGAAGGCGCCGTTGGGTGCCTGCGCCAGTGGCGTGAAGGCGGCGCGGGCCTGGGTGATGCGGTCCGCCGGAGACAGGTCCGTGCGCCGGAACAGCCACTTCGCGTGGACGTAGGCAATCTCCGGGGACAGCTGCCCACCGGACAGCGTGCGGGCCTGCGCCACGTAGGCCTCGACACCCTCGAAATAATTGAGGCGGCCGGCCACCGTCAGGTAGCGCGACAGGGCCTCGCGGTAGTGCCCGGAGGTCGGGGGCAGGGCCAGCAGCTCGCGCAGGTACAGTCGCGCGCCAATGTCGTTGTGCTGCTCCAGGAGCGAGTCCGCCAGGTAGAACAGCGCGTCCGGATAGCGCGGATGCGGGCGGAAGCGCGGGTCGCTCACCAGGTCATAGAAGAGGACGGACGCCGCCGGCCAGTCGCCCAGCAGGTAGTGGATTTCGCCGTCGGAGAAGCGGCGCGCGAGGGCGTCGTCGTCACTGGGCTCGGCGCGCTGGGTGAACTGCGTCTCCACGAAGTGGAGGTTCTCCTCGACGCCGAGCAGTCCTGTCTCCACCGCATCGAGCCGCGGCGACAGGTCGCGCGCGGGCGGCGGGGGCGCGGGCGCCTGCGCGGGCTCGGCGGAACGGACGGCCGCCGGCCCTAGCAGGACCGCCGCGAGAGCGAGGGCGCGGAGTGACGCGTTCACCGTCTGGCCCTCTACTGCCCGGGAGTGGAACGGGTGACGGGCGGCGGGGCGGCGGGCGCGGCCTTGCGGCCCGACTCACGCGCGACGGAGACGTCGTAGCGCACCGCGGGCCGGTCCTTCAGGTCCGTGGTGATGCCGCCCTGCTCGTAGCCCACCACGTGCACGGTGGACGTCTTCCCCGGCTCCGCGCTGAAGGTGTAGCTGGACTGCACCTTGAACTTGTAGCCCTCCAGGTAGCTGAACACGCCGTAGCCATTGCCCCGGTACACGAGGCGCACGGCGAGCTGGTGCTGCCCGGGGACGATGCGGCCGTTGAAGACCTCGAAGAGCTCGCGCTTGCCCAGGTCCGTGTGGCCCTCTTCATCTACCTGCGTGTAGACGGGCGCGCCGTCGAGCGCGTACGCCACCGACTCCAGTTCGAAGGAGCCGCCCATCTCGTTCTTGTGGATGATGACGGCGCGAGCGCCCGTGGAGACGTCACCGCCCAGCACCGTCTCCTGCAGCAGCAGCAGGCGCGCCTTGGAGCGGTAGATCTTCTCCTTCAGGTCGACGACGTTCTCCTCCAGCGTCTTTACGCGGGTGTCGAACGCCTCGTCCGCGGTCGCCGCGGTCTGTGCCGAGGGAGGAGCGGATGCGGCGGGCTCCTGCGCGAGCGCCGGCCCACAGAGGGCGGCGCTCAGCAGGGCGAGGAGCGGGAAGGTGGCGGCGACACGCACGGTACGACCTCAGTGGGCAGACGGTCCGACCTGACGGCAAGGGAGGACATAGCACCCTTGCCTGTAGGACGTCTTGCCACGCCGTGGGCGGGGACCGGGGTCGCCCGCCTGGGCGCTTGCTTCAACCACCCTTCTTGAGCTCGGTGAGGACGAGCTTGGCCACGGCCTTGAGCGTGTCGAAGACGCCCACGCCCGTGGGCGCCACGGCCTGGTACTCCGGGATGTTGCGGTGGTTGAGCGCCTTGCGCATCTCCTCCACCGTCACCGCGTTGGGCAGGTCGCGCTTGTTGTACTGGATGACGTACGGAATCTTGTTCAGGTCGTAGCCCTGCTCCGCAAGGTTGATGCGGAGGTTCTCGAGCGACTCCATGTTCGCTTCCATGCGTTCGATCTGGCTGTCTGCCACGAACACGACACCGTCCACGCCCTTGAGGATGAGCTTGCGGCTGGCGTCGTAGAAGACCTGACCGGGCACCGTGTACAGGTGGAAGCGCGTCTTGAAGCCGCGAATCTCACCGAGCGACAGCGGCAGGAAGTCGAAGAAGAGCGTGCGGTCCGTCTCCGTGGAGAGGGAGATGAGCTTGCCCTTCGTCTCTGCGGCGGTCTTGTTGTAGATGTACTGAAGGTTGGTCGTCTTCCCGCAGAGCCCGGGCCCGTAATAGACAATCTTGCAGTTGATTTCGCGGGATGAGTAATTGATGAAGGACATGGCTTCCCGGGTTACTCGCTGAAGAGGTTGTCGATATCGTCGTCGGAGATCTCGGCGAAGGGCGACCCAGCTCCAGGACTGTCAGTCTTCTTCACCAGGCTCTCGAAGATCTTCGTGAGCTCGTCGCTGGCCTTCTTGATGCGAAGGCGGACGAGGCCGAGGCTGGTGCGGTTGTCAAAGATGACGACCAGCACGACCCGGCTGCCGACGATGGTCATGTACAGCGAGTCCTTGGCCCCCTCGTGGAACTGGTTGGGGAACTCGTTCTCCCCAATCAGCTTGGCCAGGCCACCCATCGCGGCCACGTTACCGGCCGTCAGCGAGGCCAGTGACGTGGTGTCGATGTTCTGCGTCTGACCCGCGGAGGAGATGAGCTGCCCGTTCTTGTCGACGAGGAAGACCACCTTCGCGTTCGCGTCCTTGGTAAGCCGGTCGCAAACGGCGTTGATCTTGGTGAACTCCTCTTCGTACATCACCAGTTGCGTGCCCATGGGCGTATGCGCTCCTCAGCGTTCGCTCGTCCCGCTCATGGCGACGCTCCGATGTTTCTAGAGTGAATCCACGAGGTTAGACGAGGCGCTACCGACCGTCAGGATGCTTAGCAAAGCGTATCCACTCCAGCAAGAAGCCTTCCGCTTCCTGGAGGAGGTTCCGTGCCCGTTCCCATGCCCTCCGGACGCACTGTGGGGTGGAGGCCACGGATCCGCACCCTGGGCGCGTGGGGCCTGAAAGAGCCCTTCCCACGGGGTTGGGGGCCTTCCCGGCTTTCTCTATACTCCGCTGCGTTTTGCCGCTCCCGCTTTTCCCGCGTTGCTTCGTGGCGCGCCTGGCGCTGGTGCTCCTCGTCCTGCTTGCCACGTCCCCCGCCCACGCGGAGGAAGTGGCCGAGCACGCCTCGTCGCGCCTTCGCTACGGGCTGTCCCTCCGTGACGGCCGTCAGGCGGATGTAGGGCCCGGGCTCACCTATGAGGGCTTCACGCCGAACGACGTCGCGGCCGTGGGCACTGCGTGGCTGGGCACGTCCTGGCTGGGCGCGTGGGCCGGGTTGCAGCGGGAGGCCTTCGACCTGCGGGAGGGCGCGCTGCGGATCACCGGTGGCAGCCTGTGGCGGGCCTCGGTGGGCCCCCGGGCGCGCGCCTTCCTGGGCCCGGTGCGCGCGGAGCTGGGCGCGGGCTATGGCTTCTCGCAGCTTCCCCACTTCAGTGACTCGGCCGAGCCCGTGCTCCTTCGGGGCGTGCGGCATGCGGCGGTGGTAGGCGGCCTGGTGCGCTTTCCGCTGATGCAGGGGCTGCAGTTGGAGGCGCGCGGTGAGTTGCCGGTCTCGCTGTCGGTGCGCGACGCCACGGGCGCCCGGGCGGAGGCGACGGGGTTCTCCGCCGGTGGCGCGCTGCTGGTGCCGCTGCGGCGAGCGGAGCGCTGGACGGGCACGCTGGTGCTGGACTTCGAGCACGTGCAGGACACGGTGACGCTGGAGGATGGGACGCAGTCCCGGCAGCGGCTGCGGCGGATGGGCGCGGCGCTGGAGCTGGCGTGGCATGGCGGTGTCCGGACGACGCGGCAGGTGCCCGTGCCGGTGGTGGTGCCCGGGAGCGTGCGGTTTCATGTGCTGGACGGGCGGACGGGCGCGCCGCTGCCCGGAGCGCGGGTCATGGTGGAGGGCGAGGCGCACGTGGCGGATGCGCAAGGCCTCGTCGAAGTGGCGTCCCTATCGCCCGGACCGGTGTCCGCGCAGGTGACGGCGGAGGGATACGCGTCCGCGGAGGCGACTGCCACCGTGGAGGAGGGCATGCGCGCGGAGCTGGAGGTTCGAGCCGCGCCACTGCCGCCACCGACGGGCGCGCTGCGGGTGACGGTGGTGGATGCGCGGACGGGCGCGCCGTTGCCGGACATTCGCGTGTCGGTGGGCACGGCACAGGTGCGCACGGACCTGGCAGGGCAGGTGGTGGTGAAGGACCTGGCTCCGGGGCCCGTGGCTGTCGCGGTGGCGTCTTCCGGCTTCCAGTCCGCGGATGAAGCCGCGGTGGTCATCGCCGGGCAGGAGTCCACGCTGTCGGTGCCACTGGCGCCGGAAAAGAAGGGGACTCGGGCCACGCTGGTGGGACAGGTTCGCAGTGTGCGAGGGGGCAAGCCGTTGGCGGCGACCCTCCTCGTCACGAAGGCCCGGGTGCGCGCGCGCACGGATGCGAAGGGGGCTTTCAATGTCCAGGTGCGGGGTGGCACCTACCGCATCACCATCTCCGCGCGAGGGCATCTGTCCCAGACGAAGGTCATCACCCTGCGCGAGGGGGAGCGGACCATCCTCAATGTCGACCTCTTCCCGAGGGGGAAACGGTGAGTGCCCCGCGTTGTTGGTTCCTGGTCCTGCTGCTCCTCGTCGCGGGGTGTGATGATGACGCCGTGGCGCCGCCTCCCGGGCCCTCGGCGGTGGTCGACGCGGGCGCTGGCGAAGTGCTGGGCCGCCTGGAGGGCTTGAGCGGCGACGTGCGCCTGGAGCGAGGTGGCAAGCGGGCGCCCGCCGAAGAGGGGCCCTTGTACGGGGGCGACGCGGTGGAGACGGCCGCGGGTGGGGCGGCCACGGTGCGTTTCCCGGATGGCCGTTCCGTGGAGGTGGGACCGGACGCGCGCTTCGCGCTGGGCTCGGATTCGGGAGGCATCGTGCTTCAAGTGGAGCGCGGCATCCTGTTGTCGCGCGTGCCCGCTGGTGCGGCGCGCACGGGCCAGGGCTCGAAGGTGGCACTGACCATCCGCACGCCCTTCGGCCTCACGCGCGTGGGGGCGGATGAACCCAGCGAGGTGCGCGTGCAGGTGGCTGAGGACGCGGGCCGCGTCGAGGTGCGGCTGGGCGCAATCGAGTTCGTGGGCCGCGATGGCAAGACGCTGCGCGCGTCCGAAGGCGACGCGGTGGAGGCGACGTCCGGCCGGACGGAGCTGGTGGCCCGCGGGGCGCGTGTCCTGGAGCTGGCGCCGATTCCGGTGACGGTACGGCTGGCGGCGGGGCGCGCGGAGGTGCGGGCCAAGGGGGCGTCGAACTGGCGTCCGGTGGCGAAGCAGGGCGAGGTGTTATCTCCGGGGGGCAGCGTGCGCACCCGGCGCGGAGGCTCCGCGGTGCTGGCACTGGAGGGCTCGGCCACGGTGGCGTCACTGGGCTCGGACGCGGAGCTGGTGCTGACGTCAGCGGAGCAGGGCGGCGCCACGGACGAGGCTCGCTTCGACTTGTTGAGGGGCTGGCTGAACCTGCAGCTCGCGCGAGGGCGTACCAGCCGGCTGGTGCTGCCGGGGCTGCAGGTGGAGGGCGGCGGTGAAGCGCGGCTGGCGGTGCGCCGCACGGCCGCGGGCTATCTGGTGGATGCGCTGACCGGACAGGTGACGCTGGTTCGCGGAGATGCCCGGCAGGCGCTGCGTGCGGGTGAGCGCGCCACGGTGGAGGCATCCTCCGCGCAGGCGCCACGCGTCGAGCCGCTCGCGCCCGCGCCACTGGCCCTGGGCGTCGTCGACGGCGCGGAGGTGTTCCATCCAGGGCTGCGGGATGTGGCCATCACCTGGGAAGGGGAGGGCGAGGCCCTGGTGGAGGTCGCGGAGGACGCGGCCTTCACGCGGCCGGTGCTGTCAGGCACGGTGTACCGCCCCTTCATCAACGTGCCCGCGCCGGTGCGCGGCAAGCTCCACTGGCGGGTGCGCCGCAAGGATGGGACGCAGGTGTCGGGAAGCGCGTCGTTCGCGCCGGAGCGCGCGGTGCGCTCGCTGGCGCGGGTGCGCAACGTGGTGCCCGAGGGGCCGGAGAAGACGACCATCTTCTACCAGGACAAGCCCCCGGCGGTGACCTTCACCTATGCCTCGGAGACCTCCGCGGCGCGCTACCGTGTGGCGGTGTACCGCGCGGGGGCATTGGATACGCCGGTGGCCGAACGCACCGTGACGGAGGCTCGCGCCGCGCTGGACGCCGGTGCGCTGAGCGAGGGCAACTACCTCTGGTCCGTCACGCCGCTTTCCGCCACGGGTGCACAGCTCAAGGGGGGACGGATGAACAAGCTGGAACTGGTCTACGACAACTCGGTGCCGGTGCTCATGGTGTCCACACCGCGCAACGGGCAGGCCGCGGGCGCGAAGGTGCGCGCGGCCGGTGTCGCACCTGTGGACGCCCGCCTGTCCATCAATGGACGCCCGGTGGCGCTGGATGGCAAACACCGGTTCAACACCTGGGTGGAGCCGGTGGGCTCGCCGCCCGTATTGGTGTTTAAGATGACGCGTCCTGGTGCCCCGGCGGTCCATACGGTGCGCACTCTGAAACAGCGAGGGCCGTGAGGATGTCCCCCCCCCAGACGACCCTGCCTGTGACGGAAGCGGGCCTTGTGCCCCTGCTTCAGCCTTATGGCCCGTACGTGCTCGTGCGAAAGCTGGCCGAAGGCGGCATGGCGGAAATCTTCCTCGCCAAGTTGCTGGGCGCGGACGGCTTCGAGCGCAACGTCGTCATCAAGCGGATGCTGCCGCACCTGACGAACAACCCCGACTTCGTGGAGATGTTCCGGGACGAGGCGCGGCTGGCGGCGAAGCTGGCCCATCCGAACATCGTGCAGATTCAGGAGCTGGGCTTCGCGGAGGGCTGTTACTACATCTGCATGGAGTACCTCGCGGGCGAGGACTTCTCCACGACGTTGCGGCTGGCCGGACGCAAGCGCCACTACGTGCCGCTCCCCGTCGTGCTCCGCGTCCTCATCGACGCGGCGCGCGGCCTGCACTTCGCGCACGAGTTCACCAACGAGGCCGGGCAGCCGCTGAACGTCGTCCACCGCGACATCTCTCCGTCGAACCTGTACCTGACGTACCAGGGGCAGGTGAAGGTGCTGGACTTCGGCATCGCCAAGGCCGAGTCGCGGCTCGTCAACACGCGCACTGGCGTGGTGAAGGGCAAGTACATGTACATGGCGCCGGAGCAGGCGCGCGGCAAGGAGGTGGACCGCCGCGCGGACATCTTCGCGCTGGGCGTGAGCCTGTACGAGGCGCTCACCCATGTGCGGCCCTTCTCCCGGGAGAACGACCTGGCGGTGCTCAACGCGCTGCTGCAGGGCGAGCTCAAGCCGCCGCGCGAGCTGCGGCCGGACTTGCCCGAGGAACTGGAGGCCATCCTCCTGAAGGCCATGGCCTTCAAGCCGGAGGACCGCTACCCCACCGCGGAGGCGTTCGCGGACGCGCTGGAGACGTTCCTCTCGGAGCATCTCAGTGGTTCGGGCGCGATGCCGCTCGGCGCCTTCTTGAAGGGGCACTTTGGTGAGGAGCGCTTCACCGAGCGCTCACGCATTCCCACGCTGGCCACGCTCACCGCGACGTACGGAGGCGCCGCGGCAGGGGCGCAGGGGCAGGCGCCGGGGGCGGAGCCGCACGGGACGAACCTGTATGGCGTGCTTGCTCGGGAGGGCGATGCCACGTCCGCCCAGCGCCCCGGCATGTCCATGCGGCCTTCCTCGCCAGGCGTGCCTGCCCATGGCGCGGCCTCACGTGGGTCAACGTCGCCGGAGTCCGCCCCCACGGCCGGAGGCCGACGCTGGCGTACGCTGGCGGTGGGATTGGCGGGTGGCCTGATGCTGGCGGCGGCGGGCATCGTTGGATATCGGCAGTGGATGACGACGCCCGCTTCGGTGTCGCTGGTGCCGGCCACGGTGCCCGTCGTGGAGGCCGTGGCACCGGAGGCTGCTGCCGCTCAGGTCGGCGCGCCGATGGAGGCCGTGGCACCCGTGGGTGCCGCCGCTCAGGCCGGTTCTCTGACGGACGCCGTGGCCAATGGGGCGGGTGGCGATGTGGGCGAGACGGATTCGGCGCAGCTCTCCGTGGATGCTGCTGGCGTGACGGAGACGGACGAAGCCGGACTTGCTGGCGCTGCGTCCGATGTCGAGGCGGAGGCGGATGAAGAAGGGGCGGACGCGGCACCTGTGCGGTCGAAGAAGGCCTCGTCGCAGAAGCGGGTGACGCTGGGCATCGACGACGTGCAGCGTGTCGTCTCGCGTGGACGGGCGCGCATCACCACGTGCTTCGAGCGCTACAAGGCGGACCTGCCGTCGAGCCAGGGCGAGGTGCAGGTGCAGCTCACCATCGTCTCGTCAGGCAAGGTGCGGGCGGGGACGCGGGGACCGCTGGCTTCGTCGGGCGTGGGCCGCTGCCTGGAGGCCCAGGCGGAGCGCCTGCGCTTCCCTCCTCACCGGGACCAGGAGGTCACGGTGGTGATGCCTTTCTCGTGGCGGGTGACGCAGTAGCGGCGCGAGGAAGCTCGCGCCGCCACCGCGAGTGGCCTAGAGGTCGCGGCGGGCGGAGAGTGCCTTGGCGAGCGTGGCCTGGTCGGCGAACTCCAGGTCGCCGCCCATGGGCAGCCCCTGGGCGATGCGGGTGACACGCAGGCCCATGGGCTTGAGCAGGCGGGTCAGGTAGAGGGCGGTGGCTTCGCCCTCGACGTCCGGGTTGGTGGCGAGGATGAGTTCCTCCACCCGGCTGTCGTTGAGGCGCTCCAGCAGCTCGCGGATGCGGAGCTGGTCGGGGCCCACGCCCTCCAGGGGAGACAGAACGCCGTGCAGGACGTGGTAGCGGCCCTTGAACTCACGGGTGCGCTCCAGCGCCATCAGGTCTGCGAACGTCTCCACGACGCACAGCACGCGCTCGTCGCGCCGAGCATCCCGGCAGAAGTTGCAGGTCTCCGCGTCGGTGAGGGAGAAGCAGCGCACGCACAGGTGCACCTTCTCCTTCACCTCGCGAATGGCCTGCGACAGCTCCGCGGCATACTCACCCGGCGCCCGCAGGATGTGGAACGCGAGGCGCTGCGCGGTCTTCTCGCCGATGCCCGGCAGCTTCGCGAGCTGGGCGACGAGTCGATTCAGCGGATCGGGGGTCATCCGGTATCAGGTAATGCCGGGGATCTTGACGCCGCCGGAGATTTTCGCGAGCTCGCGCTGCATGTGCTGACGGCTGCTCGCCAGGGCGGCGTTCACCGCGGCGGTGATGAGGTCCTCGAGCATCGACGTGTCGTTGGGGTCGATGGCTTCCTTGTCGATCTTGATGCTGCGGATCTCCTGGATGCCGTTGGCGACGACGGTGACCCGGCCGTCACCGGCCTTGGCCTCCACGCTCTCTTCCGCCAGCTGCTGCTTCCGTTCTTCAATCTTCTCCGTCAGCTTGTTCGCCTGCCGGATGAAGTAGTTCAGGTCGACGCCAGGCATATGCTTCCTCGGTACTCGTGGGAGCGGGCGCCACGGACATGGCCCCGCCCCGGCGTGGAATGGGGCGCCACCCTACCGTTGCGCGAGGCGGTTGTCAGGCGCTGTCGTCGGAGGTGTCGTCCGCTGGCACGGCCCCGGGGCGCTCGGGCTCGTAGACCTGGATGTGTTCGATTTCGCCTCCCAGGAACTTGAGCACCGCTCGGACGGCGGGGTGGCTGCGGACCTTGCTGTCCGTGTTCTTCTCGTGGGCGGCGCGCGTCTGTGCGTCCTGATCGGCCAGACTGGGGCCCAGCCGGGGGTCGTCCGGAGACGCATCCTGGATGGTGAGCTTCACCGGGCGGCCGAAGTGCTCGGCCAGGGCCTTGTCCACGGCGGCCTTGCCCGCGGTGGAGTTGACGGCCATGCGGTGGAAGCCGGCCACGGGCAGGAAGCCGAGGACGATTTCGCCGTTCTTCATCGACATCAATCGCCCGTTGGAGAGCGCCGCGCCCTGCCTGGGATGGGAGGCCTTCACCGTCTCCACGGCGGCCCGCCAACGCTCGATGAGGGGCAGGTTGGGGTTGTCCCGAGAGCGGGTGACGGGGGG
>NZ_SRLV01000149.1:0-11300 GCF_006518205.1 Myxococcus sp. CA005
CCTCCAGGCAGAGCCCCCGGTGGTGGGTTCGGCGGACGCCCCGGCGGCTTCCGGCCGTCCACGCCCCGGCCGCCCCCCACGCCCGAGCAGATTCAGGCGCTGGCGGTGCGCGAGCGCGTCCCCGCCCGCATCGCGAAGGGCGAGCTGGAAGGGAAGATGAAGTGCCGCATCTGGCGCAAGCTGCACGCCGAGGAGGCGAAGCGCTTCGACCAGGTGTACGAGCTGATGGGCCAGACGCCCAGCCTGTCCCTGGGTGACGCCTTCGGCGTGCTCCAGAGCGGGATGACGGTGGCCGAGTTCATGGCCCGCAAGGAGCGCACCCAGCGCAAGGCGGCCATCAAGCAGGCGCGCGGCGAGGTCGAAAACGCCGTGGTGGCGGACTTCCTGGCCCAGCTCATCAGCGACAAGGCAGAAGTCTCCGTGGTGCTGGCGGAGCGCTCCCTGCTGGACACGCTACAGGCCGAGGAGCCCATCGCCTTCACGCTGGAGCGCACGGGCCGCCTGGAGAAGCTCCAGGTAGTGCTGCTGGCCCGGCGCACGGACTGGGAGCGGCTGCTGCCCGGTCTGGAGCGCGATGCCAAGCTGACGCAGAAGCCGTCCGCGGTGGCGCGTCAGCCGGACAAGCGCCCCCACTCGGACCCGCGCGCCTTCCTGGACCACATCGGGCAGACGGTGCGGATGGTGCTGCGCAACGGCATCACCCTCCAGCTCCCGCTGATGCGCGTGGGCCGGTTCGACCTGCTGTTGGGCGAGGAGGGCCACGAAGTCTTCGTCCCGCTCCACGCCCTGCTGCGCTTCGAGCCCGTCACCTCCACCTCCGACGAGAGCGCCCCCGCGGACGAGGCCTGAGGGCCATCTCCGCGGGGCGTACGCCCCACACCGCCGAGACATCCATGCGTCAGTTCATCTCCCGCATCATCAAGCCCTGGCTCGCCTTGGCCGCGACGGCCGCCATGGTGGGCATCACCCAGCAAGGATGCACGAAGGACGCCGACGCGGCGAAGGCGCCCGCGGTCCCCGAGAAGCGGGAGAACGGCGTGCGCATCGTCGAGCTCTCCGTCACCGAGAAGGGCTACGAGCCCAGCCCGGTGAGCCTCAAGAAGGGCGAGCCGGTGAAGCTGGTGGTGACGCGCAAGACGGACCACACCTGCGCCACCGAGGTCGTCATGGACGGCTACGACATCAACACGCCGTTGCCGCTCGACCAGCCGGTGGAGATTGCCTTCACGCCGAAGGAGTCCGGCAAGCTGGTGTACGGCTGCGCCATGAACAAGATGATTTCCGGCGTTTTCATGGTCGACTGACGGACGCTGGTCGATTTCTAGGCAGCGCCGCCGGGAGGAGTAGTCTCCGCGGCCTGAATGGGCGGCGCGGCGGAGCTCTTCACCCGGCATGTGTTCCTCGACCTCGAAACCACGGGGTTGGATCCGCGCGTGGACGAGGTCATCGAGCTGGGCTGCATCTTCTTCGAGAACGGGCGCGAGGTGGAACGCTTCGCGCGCCTGTACTCGGCGTCGCGGCCCCTCCCCCTCACCATCCGGCGACTGACGGGCCTGACGGACGCGGACCTCGAAGGGCATCCGCGCTTCGGCACCGACATCGCAGAGCTTCGCGAGAAGCTCTCCGGCTGGACGGTAGTGGCGCACAACGCGCCCTTTGAAAAAGGCTTCCTGCCGGACCTGCTGGGGCCCATCCACGCCCCGGTGCTCGACTCGTGCGAGTTGATGCACTACCTGCACCCGGAGCTGCCCAGCCACTCGCTGGAGTCGCTGCTGCGCTGGGGCGGGCTCGCGTTGAGACAGCCGCACCGCGCGGTGTCGGACTGCGAGGCGGTGTACTCGGTGCTGGTGCACGCCATGGAGCGCTGCGTCCGCGAGGGCCGTGGCGATGACGTGGTGGACCTGCTCGCCGCGTTGGACCCGCGCAAGGGCGCGGAGCTGCGCCTGGCGATGGAGGGCGTGGGCCTGAAAGACGGCGCGAGCGGCGCGTTCGACTATGAGGAATGGCCGCTGGTGGACCTGCTGTCGCGTCTGGCCGCCGCGTGCCGTGAGGAGGCTGCGCCGCTGTCGCTGGAGGCCCAGGGCTTCCTTCGTGGGAAGCCGGAGCGGCGGCGCGCGGGGGGCGCCACGGCGCTGCCCGAGCCAGAGGCGGATGCCCCCGTGCTCCCCGTGCGTCCGGACGAGGTCTCAGCGCTGCTGGGCGTTGGCGGCGCGCTGGAGCAGGCCGGTGAAGGATTCATGAGCCGGGCCGCGCAGCTCGACGTGGCGCAGGCGGTAGCGAGGGCGCTGTCGGACGGCGGGCAACTCGCGATGGAAGCCGGCACGGGCACGGGCAAGTCGCTGGCGTACCTGGCTCCCGCCGCCCTCTTCGCGGCGCGAAATGGACGCAAGGTCGGCGTGGCGCCGCACACCAAGACACTCCAGGACCAACTCCTGGAGAAGGACCTGCCTCGGCTTCACCGCGCCACGAAGGGCGCCTTCGGCTACGCCCTGCTGAAGGGCCAGACGAACTACCTGTGCCGCCGCCGCGCGCTGGAAGCCACTCGAGTGGAGCCCGGCATGGGGCACTCCGCGCGCGCGCCCCGGGCGTATCTGCGTGCGTACCTGCGTCGCAGTGGCGAAGGAGACCTGGACCGACTGAGCCACTGGTTCCGCGAGCGCTTCCCGGTGCTGATGGCGCTGGTGCCCGCCGTGCGCTCCGAGGCGTCGACGACGCTGGGCGAGAAGTGCCCGCACTTCCACCGCTGCTTCTATCACTCGGCCGTGGCGCAGGCCCGTGAGGCGGACGTGCTGATCATCAACCAGTCGCTCGCCTTCGCGTGGCCCGCGCGCTACCCGAAGCTGGACCACCTGGTCCTCGACGAGGCGCACGAGGTGGAGGATGTCGCCACCACCGCGCTGACGCTGGAGCTGTCAGACTTGGCCTTCCTCCGCCTCATCGAACGGCTGCATGGCAGGGACGGAAGGCGCGGCCTGTTCGCCGAGCTGCGCAAGGCGCTGAGCGCTTCGCGCCGGACGGAGACACGGTCACTGATGGGCGAGGTGGAGGATGGCCTTCGCCGGTTGCTTGACGACGCGCGTGACCTCGGTGCGCGCGTGACGGAGCTGTGCGAGCCCACCGCCACAGCCGTGGGCGAGGACCCGGATGAAGGTGCGTACTCTCCGGAGCTGCGCATCACCGCGACCGTGCGCACCCTGCCCGCCTGGGAGCCGGTACGCGAAGGACTGGAAGGCGTGCGCGGCGCGCTCCAGGCGCTGCATGTCCTGCTGTCCGTGCGCGTGCTGGCCGCCCTTCCTGAGCTGGCCGCTCGACAACCCGCGCTGGAGCGGGAGCTGTCGGGTGCCACCACCGAGCTTGGCGAACTGGCGGTGCTCGCGGGCGAGCTGTCCGGAGAAGCCGCGCCAGGACGGTGCTACGCGGCCACCGCGGAACCGAAGCGGCAGCGGTGGAGCTTGAGCGCCCAGCCAGTGGATGTCTCTGCCTACGTGTCGAAGGACTTCGCGGAGAGCAAGCGCACGCTGGTGCTCGCATCCGCCACGCTGGGCACTGGCGACGGCTTCCCCTTCGTCCTCCGGCGCTTGGGTCTCGATGGGCGTGGAGGCAGACCTGCGCCCCGACTGGTACGCGCGGCCACGCCCTTCAAGCTGCATGAGCAGGCGCTGGTCGTGCTCGTCACCGATGCGCCTCGTGCGCACGAAGAAGCCTTCGTGGAGTGGGCCTCGCTCCGGATTTCGGGCCTGGCACAGACGATGGGAGGCCGGGTGCTGGGGCTGTTCGCATCGACACGCCGCATGGAGCGCGTGGGCACGAGCGTCCGCGGACGGCTGGACCCACTGGGCATCGAGGTGCTGCGGCAGTCACGGGGGCACAGCCGCTCGCTGGCGGCACGGCAGGAGAAGGACACGGGCACCGTGCTGCTGGGGACCAAGAGCTTCTGGCAGGGCGTGGACATCCCCGGTCGCGGCGTCGGCTGCGTGTTCATCGACAAGCTGCCCCTGGAGCCCGCCATGCGTCCGCTGGTGGCCGCGCGCGAGGAGCCCCTCTCTCGCAGCGGCGGCGAATACATGGGCTTCCTCCACTACCGGCTTCCCCGCGCCCTGCTGCAACTGCGCCAGGGCGTGGGCCGGCTCATCCGGGCGACGACGGACCGGGGCGTGGTCATCATCTCGGACCCGGGACACCCCAGCTACCGTGGCCACCTGATGAACGCACTGGAGGGCTATCGCGTCGAGGCGCTTCCGTGGGCCCAGGCGCGCCTGCGCATCCACGCGATGCTGAAGGAGACGGGGCTCACCGTGGAGTCAGGACCCGCGCGGTCCTGGGGGTGAGCCCCGGAAGGGCTCAGTCTTCGAGCCGGGTGCGGTAGCGCGCATCCAGGGCGCGCAGCTCGTGGATGAGCTCGGGGGAAGCGCCCGAGCGCTCCGCGGCCAGGAGGACGTTCGCCAAGGTCCTCGCGTCCTCCTCGTTCTGCTCGCGGAGGCGCTGCACCATCTTCCGCGTGGCATCGAAGAGGTCCTGGAGATCATCGCCATCCCGGAGCCCGTGCTGGGGTGGACGCAGCCGGCCGTCGTGGACCTCCTGCACCATGCGGCGGATGCGGAAGAGTGGGCCCGCCACCTTGTGCGTCACCACGATGGTCCCCAATCCCACCACCGCGATGAAGGCCACCAGAAAGCCCCCAAGCGCCCACCAGGTGAGCTTCTGCTGCCGCTCCAGCTCAGCGCGTTGGGCAACGATGGCGGCACGCTCGGCCTCGTAGGCCGCGTCAATGGCCCCTGCCTTCTCGCGGAAGCTCGCCTCGAACGTGGGGTCGTCCATCCGAGTCAGCAGCTCGTTGGAGAGCGTGGCGCCGGACAATTCGCGGCTGACCTCCGCCGCGCGGGAGCGGGCCTCCACCGCCGTCGCTGTCTCGCGCATCAGCGCCTGCGCGCCTCTCACGAGGAACACGCCCAGCAGCGCCGACAGCACGAGCGTCACCGAGACGATGTACGCCGTCAGCTTGAGCTGGAAGCCCGTTTCGAGAAGGAAGTTGCGCCAGCGCCGCTTGGCTGGCGTCAGGGGCGCCGTGGTCGTCGTCATGTCTCGCTGCTCCACTCGAAGGTCTCCGCCGCTTCCTCCACCGCGCGAGGTACCAGCGCCTTGAGGAGATCGCCAGGCTGAGCGCCCGCGGCATTCACTTCCACCTGCCCCATCAGCGACAGGTCCGGGTAGGTGAGGCACACCAGCGCCACCCGCAGTCCGCCGCCGTCCGTCGCATGAAGCTCCGGGGTGATGCGGTAGCCCCGCACCCGAAGCTTCTTCAGCGTGCCCTTCGCCGCCGCCTTCGTCTCCTTCGCGGGCGCGAGCTGGGCCCCGCTCCGCATCAGCCGCGAGCGCAGCCGCGCCTCCGTCGCCTTCACCAGGTCGGCGGGGAGCTTGCCCGTGCGGTCCTTGACCGCCTCGAGATGCACGTAGAAGCGCGGCGGGCGGGACTGGTACTCCTTCAGGGCCCCCACGGCATCGCTCACCGCCGCCTGGACCGACGCGTCCGCGTCCGCCTTGTGGGCCTGGAGGCAGTCGAGCCCGCCGGGCTCCAGCAGCTTCGCCAGCCCCTTCGCCGCGGCCGCGCGCACCAGCTCGCTCTCGTCCTTCAATCCGTTGCACAGCAGCGGCACGGCCTCCGGGTCCTCCGTGGCGCCGAGCACCAGCGCCGCCTGCGAGCGCGAGCGCGGGTCCTTGCTCTTCTGGAGCTGCTTGCCCAGGAAGGCAATACGGGAGTCACCCTGAGCCAGGGCCGCGCAAGGCGCGAGGAGCAGCAGGACGAGGGCGGAGGAAAGCAGCTGCATGTGCAGGGAAGGAGTCCGGAGAGTCTAACGCCGTCTGACGATTGGCGAACAGTTGCATGGCCTTGCACATGGAAGACAGTGGGTCATGCCCACTCCCGCCCTGGGGGCTGGCCCGCTTCTGTCGGTCCGGGTGTCTGTTCAGACCTGGGGATGCGCTGGGAAGGGCACGGCGCGGGGCGCGAACCCGGGCGGCATGTCCACGGCACAGCGGCTCGGGCTCGGCCCCTGGGGCCCCCATAACCGGTGCCTCCCGCCTCCTCCACGGCAGCAGGACCGGCAGGAATCGAGCCATCCGCTCGGGGATGTGGCCCTCATGGGGTAATGTGCGCGTCTCCAGGAGGGCTCACCAGGTGTCTTTCACGTCCCGGTTGGAAGGTCTGCTCCAGAACGTGGGGTTGGGCGGTATCGTGGGTGAGGTGCGCGCGCGCCTCGGGCTCAAAGAGCCTCGAGACACATCCGCGCCCCGGGCCTCGGACTTCCCTTCACCTCCTCCCCGTGGCGCCACGCAGCAGACCGTGGTCGAGCGTACGCCGCGTCCCAGGCCAGTCGTCTCCCAGCCGTCCGACGCGCCGCCGTCGGAGCCGACCGTGGCAGAGCGAACTCCGCCGCGTGGTGCGGTAACCACCGATGCTGTCGCACCTTCGGCGGCCCAGGCCGCTACGCCTGAGCCTTCCCGAAAGGTGACGGCGAAGGCGCCTCGCACGGGGGCGAAAAAGAAGAAGCCCGCAACACGGCAGGTGCAGAGCAGCACGGGAGCCAAGTCGGAGAAGCGGACGGCCCGCCCGGCCACGAAGACGAAGAAGCGAGCGCGCCCCGATAAGAAGGCCGGTTCGCCCGCGACTGGAAATGGTGGCACCGCCGTGGACCAGTTGCTGTCCGCGTTGCGCAGCCATCCGCGGCAGCAGGATTTCATCGCTGCAGGCAAGCAGAAGGACCAGCTCGTGCGGTCACTCATCCCCCTCTATCTCGCACGCTCGCTGGATGCGGAGTTCGAGGTGACCTCTGGAACGACGTCGCGCTTCTGGGGGGAGCTGGGTTTCACCTACGCCGCGCCGAACGCGGCCAAGGCGCTCCGCCTGCACGGTGGTTACGCACAGGACACCCAGAAGGGCAAAGCCATCACGGCTCGGGGCGTCCAGTACGTGGAAGAAATGCTGAGTCGTTTCGGGAACGCCTCTTCGGGCACCTGACTGGCGAGTGGATGGCATGGACACCTGGGCGCGGCGGGCTCCGCCGTTTGCATTTCCTCCTCGACGGCACGCCCTGGCATTCACCACCCCGGAATTATTGATGCACCAAGTTGACTACAATCAGGTCGCCCGCTGACGCATCCACTCCCGGCGCGCCCGCTACACCTCGAAGCCCAATTCTTTCAAATAGTCTGCGGACCGAGAATGGCCCAGAGCTGCGGCCAACCTGAGGTACCGAGCTGCGCGTGTCCTGGATTTGGGCACGCCATTGCCTTCCCCGTACATCTGTCCCAGGCTAAAGAGGGCACTGGCGTTACCTTGTTCTGCGGACTGTTGGTACCACCTGAGAGCCCCCAGTATGTCTGTAGAGCCCCCGACACCATTGAGACACATCCAACCCAGGACGCATTGGGCATCGGCATTTCCCGCGTCAGCGGCCTTCTTGTAGATTTGAATGGCTCGTCCTAGATTCTTCCGGACGCCTCGGCCCTGCTCGTAGGCAAATGCGACGTAGAGCAAGGCCTTCACATTCCCTAACCGTGCACTTTCCCGGTAAAGCGCAACGGACTCCTTCAGCTTCTCCTTATCGGAGCTCTGGACGAGCAGTGCCGCCAGGTTCATTCGAGCCGGAGGGAATCCCAGGGATACAGCACGCCTGTACCAATACTCGGCAAGCCTCCGATTCGGCCGGATGCATGGTCCCTTCTCGTAGGACAAAGCCAGATTGAAAGCGGCAACCCCGTCCCCCAGGCCTGCGGCCTTCCGCATCCATCGGAATGCGTGCCGCACATCCTGGGGAACACCATCCCCGTACAGGAGATGGAGGCCGGCATTCGTCATGGCCTCCACTCTGCCTGCCCGGGCCGCCATCAGATAGGCGTGGAAAAGTGCATCACGCGCCCCCTCCGGAACCTCTTCCAGGTCCCAGGCCCGCTCCATCGCCTCGACCGCCAACGGCGCGACAATGCCCCTTCGGCCTCTGCGGACTATTTCTTTCCGTTGAACCAATCGTCGAATCCCGGAGGCTTGGGTTTAATTGTCTTCTTTCCCGTTTGAGGATGCTTAAACTCTACCTTATCGGGCCGCCCTCGAACCGGCCTGTAGTGCTTAAATGCGTTATCTGACCCGCTCTCCTTGCCTGAGAAGTTTCGCTCCCCCTTCCCCATCGGGCAAGCATTCGGGGGCGCTGGCGGATTCATGACGGGATCATCCGCCGTCTGTTCCGGCCACGGAAAACTAGGACACGAGCCTGGATGAGTGGCGCAATAGGCAATGATTCCCACTGCCGCCGTCCCTACCGCCGCACCGACGAGTGCACCTACCGGACCTCCCACAACGGCTCCCGCCATGGCACCCGCGACCGGATTTTCCCCTGTGGGATCACGATAGCTCAAGGGGTTGTTCGAGGCATATGCATAAGGCGGCAATCCCTGCCCCATAAGCGCATAAGCTTGAAGCATCGCAGGATTCTGCACGAACGGCTCCTCCTGAAGGAAACGTCCTGTGGCCGGCTCATAGTAGCGAGCCCGAAAGTAGAATAGCCCCGTTCCGTCATCCTCCCGCCCCGTAAACGTCTGAGTATTTGCGGTCGTTAGCCCCGTAGACAGCGCCATTCCGTACGGCTCGTAGGAGTACATCGAGCTCAGGCTGCCGGCACCATCAACGAGCGCCACTGTCGTTCCCATGACCTCCGACAAGAAGTCATAGGAACCGCTGGAGGACGTCTGGCTATAAACTTCGTCCAGCCCAAATCCCGTCAACAAGTCACGCGTTCCCGCCAGGGACTTAACCTGAATGAAATTGTCCCCACTATAGAGATAGTCCTCCACGACGCCGAACAACATCGTGCGTGAACGCCTTCCCGTGGGCTCATACTCGAACGTCGCCAACGCTCCGGGACCCTCGACGATCTGAACCAACTGATTGCGCGCATCCCAGCTATAGGTTCTCGCGCCATCCGACACAAGATTGCCATTGGCGTCGTAGGCTCGAGGCTGACCATTCCAGACTGTCAACTGGCTGGCCGCATCGTAGACAGCGCCAGAGGCCGTCAGCGGCAATCCCGTGCGTGCAAGGGTGCCACCGACTGAGACGCGATTCCCGTCTCCATCGTAGGTGTAGTGCAGGTCTCCCACCACAGACATCCCCTGCCGATACTCAATTGCGGAGAGTCGCCCAGCAGTGTCGTAGGCGTAATGCTGGGATACCCCGTTAGGCAGAGAAATGGACTGCCGACGACCCACCGTATCATGGGCAAAAGCCACTGTACGCCCCCCCTGCGCGATGGCGGTCAACCGGCCGGCGTTGTCGTGGGTATAAATTACCTGAGAGTGCCCAGTGGCATTCATGGTCGCCAGTTGGCCCACGGCGTCATAAGTATAGTCCACAGTCCCATTCGGCGACACCTCCTGGACGAGCCGGTCCAGGCCATCATGTGCCTGGGTGATAATGGCTCCCAAGCTGTCCTCCATTCGGACAAGGCGCCCCCCCAGGTCGTACTCGACGGCGATGCTGTTTGCATACACCGTCGGCGCAGACACCGTGGCGCCAAAACCCACCAGGACCGTCTCGCCAGCGGAGTTATAGCTCCACCCACTCACCTGCCCCTTACGATCTTTGAATGCCTGCAGGCGACCTGCGGTGTCATATGTGAACGTCTCGATGCGCCCCAACGGGTCCATCCGCTCGGAGAGCAGGCCCAGGTTGTTGTAGGCATAAAGGGTCGCCTGGCCGCGGGCATCCGTCGAGGACACAACCCTCCCAGATCTGTCGTAGGCGAACTCGACGACGTGACCGCTGGCATTGATGTACTTGAGCAGCCGATCGCTGCCATCGTACTCGTACCGGTCGACATGCCCTGCGGGGCTGCGCCGGGTGACAACGCGCCCTAGGGCATCGTGGGAAAACTCCGTGGTCAGGTCCCCGCCATTCGTCACCGCGATGATGTCCGCGCCTTCATAGGTGAAGGTGAGGGGAGCGTCCGTACCGACACGCACCGTGATCAGACGCCCCAAGGAATCATGTGTGTACTCTAGGGTCCGCCCCGTTGGGTCCTCGATGCGCCTCAGGTTGCCCCGAGCGTCGTACTGGTACTCGGTGATATGGCCAAGTGCGTCCTGGACGGTCGAGAGCTGATTGGTCGCGCTATATGCGTACTGCGTTGACACCGCCTGCGGCGTGCCCGCGAGACTGGTCACCCGGGTGATGTTGCCCCAGGCGTCATGTTCGAATTCGGTTCGCCTCCCCAGTGAGTCAATGACGGCTTTCCGCCTCCCATTGGACAGATCAAGCTCGAAGCTCGTCGTGCGCTCCTCGGGCGCGCCAAGTGGATATGTGTCATAGATGATGTACCCCGAATAGAACGACACGCGCCGCGTTTGCCCCGAGCGGTCCTTCACGTCAGTGCGGTTGATCTGCTCCCCCTCACGGACATTGCAGGCGCCGTTAGGCACGCAGTCAGCGATCATCTCCACTAGATAAGTGAACTCGTAGGTGCTGCCATCAGCCAGCGTCTGTCTGGAGACGCGACCCTTCGCCCCGTACTCATTGTGGACGACGAGTCGATCCTCCGCGTCCACCACCGTCTCAATGTAGTTGGAATCGTTGTACGTGTATTTGCGAACCGCCCCTACTGCGTCTGTGACCTGAGTCAGCCGCCCCTGCGTGTCGTAGGTATAGGTGACGATTCTTCCGGCATTGTCCCGAGCCTGGGTGGCCAAACCGTTATAGAGGCCCGAGCCAATGGTGAACTCCACCCAGCGGCCAGACGGCCCGGTGACACGAGTAATTGGGCCTGAGTACCCACTCTGGCGAGTGATGGTCAGGGCATTTCCGTTGCGATCCTCGATCCGCTCCAGACGATGAGCGTGGTTGAACGTCCAGCGGCGACCATCCCGGAACCACAGGTCCCAGCCAAGGATGTCGGCATTATAAACGATGCGCGAGCCGGACCACGGACCTGGGTAGGTCGTCTCGAAGATGGCGCTCTGCGAAGTTGTTCCGGGAGACACCCGTTCATAGCGGATGCGCGTTCCGTCTGGATTGACTAACTCATACTCAGTGAAGGCCGCCGTTGCTCGCCAGAGGTACTGCTCGTAGTTACCGGCCATGCCCACCCCAAATTGCCTGCGGGTCAAGTCCAGTGAGCGATAGGTACGCTCCACTTGAATGGGAAGGATGTCCGCGATGAACAAGTCCAACTCGCGGTTGAGGAATTGGCCGGAGGCGAGCTGGACGGGGTCGCCACCTGTCGGACTTCCAGGCCCCCCGGCGGAGCCCCCCCCAC